>NZ_JAHHPO010001158.1 GCF_024606365.1 Endozoicomonas sp. ONNA2 | reverse complement strand
GCTGCGGCCAAAAAAATGGGCATAAATCCAAGGGAACTGGCGCAAAAAGTAGTCGATAACCTTGACCTTGAGGGCATTGCCAGCAAGGTTGACATTGCCGGGCCGGGTTTTATTAACATTCATCTCGCCCCCCAATGGCTGGCCAGCACGCTTCAGTCTGCCATCAACGATCCCCGGGCTGGTGTTGCACCAACCGACAACAGGCAAACAGTTGTCGTTGATTACTCCGCACCGAACGTTGCCAAGGAGATGCACGTTGGCCACCTGCGATCCACCATTATTGGCGATGCAACGGTAAAAACCCTTGAGTTTCTCGGACATAAGGTGATCCGCCAGAACCATCTGGGTGACTGGGGCACTCAATTCGGCATGCTGATAGCCCATCTGGAAGAGCTGGAACAAGAGAGCCAGGAAGTCATGACCATGGAACTTTCTGACCTGGAAACGTTCTATCGCGAAGCCAAGAAACGGTTTGATGACAACCCCGACTTCGCCAGTCGCGCCAGAAGCTACGTCGTCCGCCTTCAGGCCGGTGATGAACACTGCCTGAAACTGTGGAAAAAACTGGTGGATATCACCCTGTTACACAACCAGGATGCCTACGACCGCCTGAATGTCTCATTGACCGCTGCTGATGTGATGGGTGAAAGCGCCTATAACGACACTCTGCCAGTGATCATCCAGCAGCTGGATGAAAAAGGCCTGTTAAGCGAAGACAACGGAGCCAGGGTTGTCTTTCTGGATGAGTTCAAAAACAAGGATGGCGAACCCATGGGGGTCATCGTCGAGAAGTCCGGCGGTGGTTTCCTCTACACCACCACCGACCTGGCAGCTATTCGGCACCGCTGCCACACCCTGAACGCTGATCGCATTCTTTATTACGTGGATGCCCGCCAGGGCCAGCATTTCGAGCAGGTATTCACCATTGCCCGCAAGGCAGGATTTGCCTCTGACCACGTGTCACTTGAGCACCACGCCTTTGGCATGATGCTGGGCAAAGATGGCAAACCGTTCAAAACCCGCGCTGGTACCACCATCAAACTGTCGGATTTTCTGGACGAGGCAGAAGAACGGGCAGCCGCCCTGATTGCCAGCAAATCCGGCGACCTGTCGGAAGAACAGAAGGTCAATGTGATCCGCTCTGTGGCCATTGGCTCGGTAAAATATGCCGACCTGTCCAAAAACCGGACCAGTGACTATATCTTTGACTGGGATAACATGCTGGCCTTTGAGGGCAATACTGCACCTTACCTGCTCTATGCCTACACCCGGATCAGGAGCATCTTCCGCAAGGCGGGCATCATCGAGTCCGACCTCACCGGTGACATCCTGATTGAGAACGATGCTGAACGGGAGCTGGCCCTGCTGCTGTGCCGCTTCAGTGAAACCATTGAATCCGTTGCCAGAGAAGGCCTGCCACATCACCTGTGCGCCTATTTGTACGACATCTCCGGTGCTTTTATGAAGTTCTATGAAGCTTGCCCGGTGAACAAGGAAGGCGTGGCTGACAAGCTGCGCAACAGCCGCTTGCAGATCTGCGCCCTGACCGCCAGAACCCTGAAGCTGGGTCTTGGCCTACTGGGGATTGAAACGGTTGAGAAGATGTAGTCATCGAACTGTCACATGATCGATGGCACCGAGTGAAGTACAGAGGGCATCTTTCAACTTCGCTCGGAATGGGGTGCAGCTAGCAGGACTTTTCAGGAGACTGTCCGAGAATAAACTGCCCTGCTGCGATAGATTAATTTGAAAACTCCTGCTTCTTCGTCAAATAGCCCCGCTATTCTCC
>NZ_JAHHPO010001157.1 GCF_024606365.1 Endozoicomonas sp. ONNA2 | reverse complement strand
TAGCTAAATATCCTATTATCGGGATGATCGTTCGACCGATTCTGTCGCCCTGACCCAGATATCCTTGATCAGTTGGAAAAATGCCTGATAGTGGCGCCAGCTTTCTATTTAGTTCATCGGAACAGTTGATCCTCTTGTCTTCACAGCAAATGCAACAGTTGAGAATTGGTTAACTACTTAAAATCCCTGAGTTGTGACCGCTGCAGTAGAATAAAGTTCATCCCCCATAACAATCACTTGGCTGGAGAGTATCAGTGTCGGATATGTTGATAAGAGAAGCTGTTGCCGAGGATGCAGCGTTGATCCTGGGTTTTGTTCAGGATCTTGCACGCTATGAACGGGCAGAAGATGAGGTGGTGGCCACGGTTGCAGATATTCAGGCATCCATTTTTGGTGGTGGTGCCACGGCAAAAGCGATTATCGGTGAACTGGATGGAGAGCCTGTGGGTTTTGCGGTCTATTTTTATAACTATTCGACATGGCTGGGAAAAAAAGGCCTTTATCTGGAAGATTTGTATATTGCACCAGCGTATCGAGGCAAGGGTTCAGGCAAAGCCATGTTGCAATATTTGGCAAAACAGGCGGTTTCTGAAAACTGTGGACGCTTTGAATGGAGTGTACTGGGCTGGAATGAGCCAGCCATTCAATTTTATCAATCCATAGGAGCCACACCTAAAAGTGAATGGGTAGGGTATCAGCTTGCTGGGCCAGCATTGAGTGCTTTTGCTGGTGATCACCAGGAGGGTATCCCGGATACTTTCAGAAGATGGTGACGAGGTTCATGGGTGGGTGCTGTCATCCACTGAATTAGCCGGTGACTGGAAGCAGGTTGATGCGTTTGAAGGTGATGGATATAAGCGTATTGCAGCAGAGGTACTTTTCGGGAATGGAGGTAAGTCAGCGGCCCGGGAGAGGCTGTCCGAGAATAGACTGCCCTACTGCGGCGGCAGCAAATTGGTCTAAAAATCCGCTTTTATTCGGCAAATAGCCCCGCTATTCACCGCACAAAATCTAATGTTTATCTTCAATTTTCTGCCGTTCTTGCTACGGGGACGCTATTCTCGGACAGCCTCCCGGGTTTATCAACTCTCGCGGAATACTTCATCCAAACTGGCAAAGGTCCAGGCGCCCCCCGTCGCTCTGCTCCCAATCCGTCAGATATGGATAGAGAATTTCGTGGGATTCGTTAAAATACTCCACTCAATGATTCCAGTGAAGAAGAGGTTGTCTCATGGACGTAATCGAGCAAATAAAAGAACAGGTAGAATCTCATACTATCCTGCTATACATGAAGGGCTCACCCAAGTTACCGCAGTGTGGGTTCTCCGCCAAGGCGGTTCAGGCGTTGATGGCCTGTGGCGAACAATTCGCTTTTGTTGATGTCCTGGCTAACCCGGAGATTCGTGCCAACTTACCCAAGTATGCCAACTGGCCGACATTCCCCCAGCTGTGGATTAACGGTGAGCTGATTGGTGGCAGTGACATTATCACTGATATGTTTAACAGCGGTGAGCTTCAGCAGTTGATTGCGGAAGCTGCAGGTACTTCCGAAAAGGCAGAAGACTGATTCTGTATTCGTTAGCCAACCTTCCGGTGAGATGAAATCGGAAGGTTGATATTGGGTTGTAAAATGAATTGCACAGGACTTTTCAAGTCCATTCCCGAATCCGTTGAATCCCTTTGACATCATCCCACAGCTAAAGCAGTGGGATTCCTCCTGCGAGACGCTCATGCCCGAGCGCAGTTTTCCCCTTACCGGTAACAGGAAAAACCTTATTCGACAATCTGTTCTACTTTTCAGATTGCTTCGGAATACCGGAGTGCCGGACCATCGGAGTGCCGGACCATCGGTGTGCCGGACCATCGGAGTGCCGAACCATCGGAAGCACGAACAGAAAGCGGAGGTATGTTTCT
>NZ_JAHHPO010000103.1 GCF_024606365.1 Endozoicomonas sp. ONNA2 | reverse complement strand
GAGCTGTTCAGAATTACAGTAATATGCCTTTGCTGGGTGCTGAATAGTTACAAAGTTTTTACTAAATATCTAGACAACACAGGTTGTAAATAGTTCCGGGGCAGAGCCAGTTATTGTATGACCAGCACCGTTGAAAGCGTATTATTGAACTTACTTTTTGCCCCCTGCCCAGCTGGAGCCTATGAATGTCCCGCAAGCCCATAAACCCAGGGCATCCTGAATCACGTGCTAACATCAACCCTGCCCATACCGGTGGTGGTCAGCTGCGGATTATTGCAGGTGAATGGCGCAGCCGTAAGTTACCCGTAGCCAATGTACCCGGCTTGCGCCCGACATCAGACCGGGTAAGGGAGACGGTATTTAACTGGCTGGCCATGGTTACGCCGGGAGCCAGGGTGCTTGATGTTTTTAGTGGTACTGGCGTACTGTCGATGGAAGCCCTTTCCCGGGGCGCATCCTCTGCACTGCTGCTGGAAAAAAGTCCCGTTGCCGCAAACGTGCTGAAGAGCAACCTTGCAATGTTAAAAGCCGGGCGTGCCAAGGTGGTGGAGAGCGATAGCCTTACCTGGTTAAAGCAACCGGCAGAAACCAGTTTTGATCTGATTTTCCTGGACCCGCCGTTTCGGATGAACCTGCTGGAGCCTGCATGCCAGCTGCTTGAAAGCAATGGCTACCTGAATGAGAACAGCCTTATCTACATTGAGGTTGAAAAAGAGCTGGCCCCTTTACCAATCCCGAAGAACTGGCAACTGGAAAAGAGCAAAAACGCTGGACAAGTAAACTTCAGCCTCTGGTCGCGCACAAGAAAACAATAATAACCAACGTCTCACATATAGACTTACTAAAATGATATCAGTAATCTGTGCGCGGCTGATCTTTATCAAATCCAAGAATGAATCTGAAAACCCAAGGAGCAGTTCCCCATGAAATATCCCGTACGAATTGCAGTCACAGGCGCAGCTGGCAACATCAGCTACTCCCTGCTGTTCAAAATCGCGGCCGGTGAAATGCTGGGACCTGATCAACCTGTGATTCTGCAACTGGTTGAGATTCCACAGGCTATGGACAAACTTCGTGGCGTCGCCATGGAGCTGGAAGACTGCGCCTTTCCCCTGGTTCACGGTATCAGTCTGCACGACAATCCGTTTGATGGTTTCCATGGCATCCATTACGCCATGCTGGTCGGTGCCCGTCCTCGTTCCAAGGGCATGGAGCGTGCTGACCTGCTCGAAGCCAACGCCGTTATCTTTGCCGAACAGGGCAAGGCCCTGAACGACGTGGCAAACCGTGACGTCAGAGCCCTGGTGGTGGGCAACCCGGCAAACACCAACTGTCTGATATTGTCCCGCAATGCGCCAGAGCTGGCACCCTCGCAGTTCTGCGCCATGACCCGACTGGACCACAACCGTGCCCAGGGCATCCTGGGTAACAAGCTGGGGGTTAATCCTGCCGATATCGAAGGCGTCTGCGTGTGGGGCAACCACTCGCCAACCATGTACCCTGATCTGCACCACGCCCAGGTACTGGGTGATGAAGCCGCCATCGATATGATCGATGAGCAATGGTACAAGGAAGAATACACCCCCCGTATCCAAAAGCGTGGTGCCGAAATCATTGAGTGGCGTGGCCTCTCCAGTGCCGCCTCCGCCGCACAGGCGGCTCTCGATCACATGCGTGACTGGGCCCTGGGCAGTGATGGCCGCACCGTGTCCATGGGTATTATTTCCGATGGCAGCTACGGTGTTGCCAAAGGCATCTACTACTCTTTCCCTGTCGTCTGTGAGTTTGGCAGCTACCAGATTGTCCAGAACCTTCACATTAACGACTACGGTCAACAAATGATGAAGAAAACCGAACAGGAGCTGCTCGAAGAAAAGGCCGCTGTCGATCACCTGCTACCGAAAGAAACCGCTGCCTCCCGGGAAGCGTTGAGAACGTCCAGCCGCAGCGGCCAGACCGAGTTCGATGCCGGTATTGATACCAGCGAGGTTTATTACCAGGCAAATCGCATTTGCTGATTCACAGAGCGGCTTGATAATGCCCGGGTTAAAAGGTTCGCCTGCGAACCTTTGCCTGATTTTTTACTAAACCCGTCGTAAATTATCGCCTGATCGGGCCAAGCCGCGCAGGCGGTGATATAAGACAGGAACGCGCGGAGCGTTCCGCGGGGCGGCCATCCGCTTGAGTGTTTATTCATCCTTTGCTACTTTTCGACAGTCTCTTGTAGACCTACCGTCGGGCAGACTGGATGCAAAGTCAGCTCCTTGAAATTATTCGTAATTGTTTGTTCTAATGTAGTCGAATTGCTAACCCGGATATTTCATAAACGTGCTCCCGCTCTCGCTTGTCCTTTGCCGCTCTAAGGGAGTTTTGCTCAGTCGACC
>NZ_JAHHPO010001156.1 GCF_024606365.1 Endozoicomonas sp. ONNA2 | reverse complement strand
GGGTCTCAATTTTCAGCCCGGAACCATCGGGGAAATGGCAAGAGACTATCATCTTCCCTCAGTTCTATCTGCTTGAATTCAGCTCTGCCGGTAAATACTTGTTCAATAAATACATATTCGGTGGCCGTGATTTGCAGCTATGGCCCAGACTGGAAAAATTGTCGGACTGGTCGCTGAATCATCTTCACTTGTCGTACCCGGATGCTCCATCAAGAGCGAGGTTTGGCTCAGTCATAGTGCTCGAACATAAATCACATGTACAAAAGACCAAGTTCAGTCCGTCTGACAGCCACTTACTGGTCAGTTGTACTACCGGTACGGTCTATATCTGGGGGAAGAACGAGGCAGGAGAATGGTCAATTCAAACCATCACCGATCAATGCGCCCCAGCCACCAAACCCTGCTTTAGTCTGTCTGGCCTGCATGTGCTGACTTGCAACCCTTCGATGGTAGGCATCCTGGGGCGCAGTCAGCAAAAGGACTGGCCACTCAAGGGGATGATCAGACAAGACGGTATCCTGAAAGCCTACTTCAACCCATTATCAGAACATGAAGTGGTGGTCCTGAGCCGCACTGAGAATGACAATATGACAAATATCACTCTGACAGTTTGGGAATTGAGCGATGCTGGTACGACGGATTGAAGGCAAAACGTATTTTGCAGCATTCACAACCTGATGATTAAAATCGCTCTGCGTGGGAATGCATCCTGGCCCGGGAACTTCCTGAACTTTGGCCGGTCTGATCAGGACATGAATCAAGCGTGAACGCCGGTCAGCACTCGTCAAGAATGGGACAAGTCAGTGAGCAACTCTCTCTCTGCAGTAGCCGTGGGCTTTTCGATGGTGTCGGATTGGCCTGTAACTCAGCCTGCCAAAACGACACCTTTCAACGACCCGTCCACTGTCATACCCCCGCAAGCCAGTCGACAAACACAACTCTCACCAACAAAACCCCCACCAACAAAACCCCCACCAACAAAACCATTACAGCAAAGAAGGATTACTGAACTCCCTCCCGAACTGTTGGCCATGATATTTGACTACCTGGAATTCGATGATATACGCCAGGTAAATGCAACCTGTCTGGCATTTCGGGAAGTGGTTAAAGAGTTCAATTATATTCAGGAACTGTCTTATTTTGCCCGGCTTCCCCGAAATTTCCGGGAACAATATCAGCACAATGCACCACGGCAGAAAAAAAGTCTGGAGTTTCACCCATTTGCCAATTCAGCACCACTCAACGACAAACTGATATCGTTCAGAAACAGGATAATAAAAAACCTCCCGCAGATGCCCGCACTGATGTGCCTTGCCACCTTGGGAAAGATGGAACCATGCCCTGCTTATCGTTTGGTCAAGCGATATACAACCTCTCTCCCTGTGCGTTCACCAGGGTATTCAAATTTGCTGCACTGCGCCACCCCCAATATTCGCTTCAGCCCGTCCAATCGTCATTTGTTGTTTTATGGTCGCTGCTTGAATGACTCTCGGCTTCTGGCCAGGGATGACCGGGGGCAATGGGCAGAAGATCGCTTGAATTGGTCCGATAACCGTGGCAGTCGGGTGATTACCAGGGCAAATTTCACTGACTGCACAAATCGCCTGTTAACCTGCAGCGATGAGAGTTGCGTTAATACCTTGCTACCAGCTCACCGCTGTTGGGACGATGTCGGCAAGGTAACCTTGCCTGATCAGACTGTCAATTTCAGCCCTTCAGGGAACTATATGCTGACTTATAATCCTGCCATTATCTGGCGCATGGACGAAAATAATGATTGGCTAAAAATGGATATTTGTGGCCTCTCCCCCGGTACGTTGGCTGGTGGAGTCCTGTTCAGTCCATCGGAACAGCATCTGGTACTGTACAATATGATGGGTACAGCAACCATGCTAACTCTGGATGATCGTGGTGTCTGGTCAGCACAGCAGTTAATATCATCAACAGAAGATTTTATTGGTTATGTCAGATTTAGCCCAATGTCGAATCAGCTTCTGGTCGGTTTTTCCGTACAACCCGGCAATCCCGGACAGGTTTCGATATACAGACTGAAGCCATCGGGGGAATGGGAACAGACGACACTTCTGCCGTACTTCTGTTCGCTCTGCTTCAGCCCCGGCGGTAAATACGTGTACGGTAAATACAACGATTACCGATGCCATGAAGTGCATCTGTGGCGCATACTGGAAAAGTTTTCTGACTGTTCGTGCAACCTTTGCTTGCCGCAGTTGGATGCTGCATCAGCAGCCGGACTTGCCCCTGTAAAAGTGCTCAAACATGATGCCATTGTAGAAATGGCGCAGTTCAGTCCCACAGACAGACACTTACTGGTCCACTGTGGCATCAATACAATCATCTGGGGACAAAGCCAGGCAGGAGAATGGTCATATCAAACCATCACCGATGAATGCGCCCTGGCCCCCATATACTGCTTTAGCCTGTCTGGCCTTCATGTGCTGACTTGCAACCCCTTTATGGTAGGAATCCTGGGGTGCAGCGATCAAAAGGGCTGGTCACTCAAAGGAGTTATCAAGCAAAACAGAATCATAAAAGCCTGCTTCAATCCACTATCAGAACATGAAGTAGTGGTCCTGAGCCTGACCAGGGATGGTGACACTACCAATGCCACTCTACAAGTTTGGGAAATAACAGATTCCAGGCTGGGTTGAAGACAATGGTCTGCTACTTGGTATGAGCAACAGCAAATTATTCCAATTCCACCTTCTGAATATGCGATCGGGCAAGCAATGGCACTGACTTAAGCTTAAAAGCCCCGTAAACACGGGGATTGATATAGGTTGCGAGATTTGAATTTGAACCACAAAGGACAAAAGAGCACAAAGGAAAAGAAAAGTTCTTCTTAGCCGTGAAAAATATTTTGCTCAACCATTTTTCATCCCTGAGGGTGGCGCAAAATA
>NZ_JAHHPO010001155.1 GCF_024606365.1 Endozoicomonas sp. ONNA2 | reverse complement strand
GTACTCATTTATGCAAGTCTATCGGGTGGGTGGTGCAGTCAGGGATCAATTACTGGGTTTGCCAGTCAAGGACAACGACTGGGTTGTCGTCGGTGCAACACCCGGGCAAATGAAGGACCTGGGCTTTCAGCCAGTTGGGCGGGATTTCCCGGTTTTCCTTCACCCGCAAACCAAAGAGGAATACGCCCTGGCCCGAACAGAACGCAAAACCGGCCATGGTTATGCAGGCTTCAGCTTTTACACGTCCATTGACATATCCCTTGAGGAAGACTTACAGAGACGGGATTTAACCATTAATGCCATAGCAGAGGATCAGCACGGTAACATCATTGACCCATACGGAGGTCAGGAAGACCTGAAAAACCGTCGGCTTCGCCACATATCGCCTGCTTTTCAGGAAGATCCCCTGCGCATCCTCAGGGTCGCCCGGTTCGCAGCGAGGCTTGCCCCCCTTGGCTTTGAGGTAGCTGAAGAAACGCTGGAATTAATGAGCAACATGGTGAATAGCGGCGAAGCGTCTCATCTGGTACCCGAAAGAGTATGGCAGGAAACATCCGGGGCCTTGATGGAACAGGCGCCTTCGGTCTACTTTGAGACGCTACAAAGCTGTGGTGCACTTCAAGCCGTACTGCCCGAGTTCCTTTCCTTGATCCATAGCCAGACCTTATTGCGTCTTGACATGGCCGCCCGGGAAAACAACACTGCACTGATCCGGTTTGGTTGTCTGTTCTCACCTTTGCTACCTCAGCCCGAAGAGAAAAAAACCAATAGCATACTGACGGTTCAGGGTGTTTCATCCAGATTGCGATTACCCTCACAATATGCCGATATGGCCCTTCTGGTCACAGAGCATGCCCAAAGCGTGCGTTCGGCTATGCACAGCAACAATGCAGAGTCCCTGATGTCCCTGTTTGAAGCCACCGATGCCCTGCGACGCCCTGAACGCTTTATCAGCCTCATTACAATTCTTTCCTATAGCCTGGCAACGGTTAAAGTAAAAAAAACCCGGGTGATTGAACTATTGGACAGCTGTCTGGCCATTAAAGCCAGAGATTTGATGGCTGAAAACATCACGGGAAAAGCCCTTGGTGAAGCACTAAGACAGAAACGGCTTCAGCAAATTCAGGCAACAATGCACCTTAACCAGTTAACCAAATGAAATCATATTTTCTGGCCAGGCTGTCAATCACCCTACTACGTCAGGCCTTGCATAGTAACTGACCACTTACCCAGAAATACCCGATTCCATTTGGCTAACTACTTATGGCTTATGGCTAGCTACTTATGGCCACTTGAGGCCTCAACAATTTATGCCCCAGCGCCAAGAGTTATTAATAGTAATTTCAAGCTTTTAACGCATCCGAAACACATTTTAATCGCCGAAAATTCATTAATTGATATAGACATGGAACAAAACCCTAAATTAAATGTCCAATCAAGTAATCAATATCTTATTGATGCAACTAATCACACAAACTGAATAAGGATATAAATCATGGCAAACAACGTAGGTCCCTCACGACCCCCTGTATCAACAACTTCACCAGTCCCAGAGACTTCACACGGAGCCAATCCGGCTAAGGGTGTTAAAGTCCAATCCGAGGTATTACCGCAAACAACTGTGGTTGAGAAACCAACCCAATCAAGAGGGCAATCTCTTTTTAGAAGACTTAAACAAGGTGTCGCAGGTTTATCCGGCAAGCCTTCAGAGAATACGAAAAAACCTACCGCGTCTGAACAGGAGCCAGCAACCAGTGAGAACCCGACAGAAAAGCCTGTAGACGACCTGGCTGCCAGAAAGCCAGAAAAAACTGCTGAGACAAATGAACAGCCAATCACTGTTGTTCACAAGCCCAGCCTGAGTGAACGTACAATTGAAAAGCTGAAAGTCGTGGGTTCATACCTTGTTGCCCCATTAAAGCTCATCTCTGGCTCGCTTAAGTTTGTTACCAAACCTCTGCAGGATCATGTGATTACCCCAGCTTACGAAGAGTTACTCCTTGTATTCCAGCCAGCCAAATATCATGCCATAAAGCTGGCGCAGAAAGAGGCTGCCAAGCAGGCTGAGCATGATAAAAAGCAGGCAAAACAGCATAGATTTGAAACGGAATGTCAGCTTGGGGCCAAGAGTCGATTCAACCAGCTTAATGAGGACGCTTATAGCGTGCAGCTGGCCAGGCAACACAAGGTCACCGACATGGAGGTTGCAGAAAAGATAGCACGCCATAAACCTCGCGCAGAAGCTAATTTCTTGTTCAAACAGGAACTGAATAAAAAAACTCTGGAGCTGAAACAAAAAGAAGAGCTGCACCAGGATTCACAAACCGGTGAAGAATACTACATTACCCGAACCCGGAAATTAAAGATTGCTGATGAAACCAATCGGGCAACCGTTACGATTAAGGCGAAGACTCCGGATAACAAGGTTGTAGCGAAGCAACTTGATGCTGACAATGCACAGGTGGCCAGGCGACTGGGTAATGACCCCACGATGGCACAAGCTATGACTGATTACTACAAAGACCTGGAAGCTCACAAAAAGAAAATGGAGGTATTCAACAAGGAAAATGCACAATACCAGCGAGCCAGAGAAAAAGCGGCAAAGAAAAAACAAGCACTTGATAAACAAGCACCTGTTAACCCTGGCGAGCCTCCCAAACCTCCTGTATTCAAATGCACTGATGAGAACGTGATCGCTGCATTCAAGCTGGACAGCAAACAATATCGCACCAATCTTCAGACGGTCGTACAAACTCTTGAAAACGACGTGGAGGAAAAGAAGGCTAAATTGACAGAGGCCTACCATGACCACTTTGCTGCCAAAGACTTCATCAATGAAAAAACGGATCCTGAAAACTATAAAAAGTATCTTCAGGAACGTCTTGAATCAGACAAATCCCAACTTGAAAAAATGCAAGAAGCTCTGAATGACGCAGAGAAAACCGACTCCCGTCAGGTTGAAGAGGCAACCTGGCATATCAACATTCTGCAAGAGAATATCACAGTCTACCAGAACCACCTGGAAATCTATGACAAAGAGTGCCAGAAGATGATGGTTGAGGAAGAGCTTGGACACCTTGAACAAATTTGTACTTACGTCCAGAAAAGCCGTGACGATCGTCCTTGCCTCCAGAAAAGCCGTGACGATGATGTCAACGAATGGAAAAAAGGTGTCTATGTCGATGACCCTGATAGTTCTGATCATCAAAAAAGAATTTCAGGCCCACGGGACAGACTGGAAATTGAGCGCTTGAAGGAGTGGGTTTACAAAGATGCCAAGGGTAATGTCCTGGATATCTATATGAAAGATGCTCATGGCTTGAAAATCGGCATCAACAAGGAGATCTACGCCAAGGTAAACGATGTTATCATCCCGGCGCCTGACAAGAAGCTCACTCCGGCCTATGACGGAAAAACGTCTGCCCCCGATCACCAACACCAGCAGGGCATGAAGTGGAGCAAGATAAATTCGGGTAAGCGTCAAGGCTATTATCAAAGCTATCTTGCCGAAAGGGATGACGATGGCGATCTCGTCCTGGCTCAGGATGACACGGTCGTATGGCAAGTAGTACCCGGCCAGCTTGACAACCACTGGATGGTTAAACCCAGTAACGTTAACGGCAGACATGCGGGCTACAATAAATACAAGGCCGTTGTCAAAGGCAGAGCATCGGCCGAAGAACCCCACGCTCTGACCAGGAAAAACCTGGGTGATCATAATCGGCTGATGAGGCACACAAGGGACATCGATAACGAATCCGAAGACGATAGCAGTACGGTTTCTGGCGAGGGTTCTGTAACTGTTGTTAATAAACCCTCGAGTAATTCACCGGGTGAACACATACGCAAGTTGCAGGGGAGTTTCGATGTAGTGAAGAGAGCGGTCGAAGAATTGGAGCAAGAGCTTAACGCCAGTTCTACAAAGACTCGCTGATAAGCACAAGCGTTTTGCCATGTTTTTTCAGGGTAACTCCTGAATCTCTGGCCGTCTTTTCAAGACGGCCTTTTTTTAATGGTAAACACTGTCAACTCCCTCATTAATGTTTAACAGCTCTGTCACCAGGGGCCGAAACCAGGGTTCTTTAACTTGGTTGATCAGCTTTTCCACTGCCAAAGCAGGGCGGTCAACTGCCAGCAAAAGGTCAATATCCGCAGCACAAAGGCGCTGTTGACGATCCCTTCCCAGTTGCTCTTCGAGCCTCTTGCACCATTGCCGCAATGCCTCAGCACTGATATCTGACTCAAAGCAAACCACTGCGTTGATATAATCGGGAGCCGCAAGACCAACAGCTTTTGTGGTCACCAGCTCACTGACTCTGAGCTGACCAAATCGCAGCTCCAGCGCAGCGATCATCTGACGACACTGAAACTCAGCGTTTATATTGGAACCAATACCAAGCACATAGACGGTCACTGCCAATTATTCCTGCCCCATCATCTGTGCCCGGGTTCGCTCACACCAAACGGTAGCAAGGGCATTGGTCAACGCCTTCGGCTTGCGAATGGTCACTGCTACTTTATCCACCGGGTAATGCTCCATCACCTGAGTGATGATACCGCCAGCCAGAGCCTCAATCAGCTGATAACGGGAGGCCTCGCAAAATACCCTGACACCCTGGGTAATGGCGTCATAATCCAGCGCATCCTGTAAGTCATCACTGGTGAACGCGCGGGTAAAATCAGTGGTCAGTTCCAGGTCCAGCACCAATGGCTGTGGCGCCTCGTGCTCGAACGCATAAACACCGATGACCGCCCGGGTTTCAATGGCTTCTATTCGTACTTTATCCATAGCAGGCACTCCTTAACAGACAGTGGCGCAAAAAGCCAGAAAAGAAAAAGGACAGCAAACCACAAAGACACAAAGAAAGCCTTGTTTGCCAAACGCTAGCCCATAAAATTTTCACCCTGAAAAATATTTACTTAATTGTGTCTGCGTGCCTTTGTGATTCAAAAGGCTTCCAGCTCTTCCATGGGCCAGCGAGGTACAGGCACCACTTCAGGCCCATCGCTCTGGCCAGCCAGCAAACGTTGACAGCCAGCGTAGGCGATCATGGCACCATTATCCGTGCAGAACTGAGGACGAGCATAACGCAACACCGCCCCTTCTTTTTTCACCATGGATGCCAAAGAAG
>NZ_JAHHPO010001154.1 GCF_024606365.1 Endozoicomonas sp. ONNA2 | reverse complement strand
ACCATAGTTCCACAATTAGAGTGAAATGGGAAAGTTATTTTTAGACAATTCCTTATTGGCACTAAAAAGGTTCAGAGGGTATTGCTTTTGCAGGGAACAACGCTGTTTCTATTTACCAATGATTTGAGGCTGAGCGATAACCTGGCCTTGATGCAGGCAGCCGCCAGCTGTAAACATCTGGTGTGCGTCTATTGTGTTGACCCTGCCTGGTTCAAGCCTGGCCGTTACCAGTCAAGGGTGATGGGTGATCATCGCTGGTGTTTCCTGAAGGAGAGTATTCAACACCTTGCATCACAGCTTGAAAAGCGGCGGCAATCCCTGTTGGTGCGTTTGCAAAGTCCGTATCAAGCAATCGCACAAATGCTGAAGGCCCACAAAATTGAGGCTGTCTATCGCAGCCGTAACATGGGTTTTCAGGAGAATGCCTATTGGCAAACTCTCAGACAGAACTTCCCGGCAGTTACCTTCAATGAAGTTGAAACGTTCACGCTCTTCCATCAAAACGACCTGCCATTTTCCCTGGACGAGTTGCCGGAAACATTTACCCAGTTCCGCAAGCAAGTTGAAAATCTGCCCATTAGCGAAGCCGCAACCACACCGGATATTTTGCCAAAACCTATGCCCGGTTTGCGTTACCATTCTGACTGGCTACCGGCAACGGCCAGAATGAACAGTCCGTTTACCGGTGGTGAAGCGGCAGGGGCAGAGCATCTAAAGCTCTATTTTTCAACGATGCAGCCAACCACCTATAAAGAGACACGCAACGCCTTGCAGGGTTGGACGAGTTCAACCAAATTTTCGCCCTGGCTGGCCTCTGGTTGTCTCACTGTCCGGCAGATTTGCCAGGCACTCAGGCACTATGAGTCAATGATTATGGCCAATGAATCCACCTACTGGATTCTGTTTGAATTGCTGTGGCGTGAATATTTTCAGTGGTACACCCTGAAACATGGTGTACGACTGTTTTCCTCCAGAGGCATCAAGACCAAGTGCCGACTGTCATGCTTTTATCCCGAACGGTTTCAGAAATGGTGCGCCGGTAATACCCCCTGGCCTATTGTCAATGCCTGTATGAAAGAGCTGCAGTCCACCGGTTACCTGTCCAACCGTGGGCGCCAGATAGTGGCCAGCTGCCTTATTCATGAACTGGGGATAGACTGGCGCTACGGGGCAGCCTGGTTTGAGCAGCAGCTGGTGGATTATGACGTGGGCAGCAACTGGGGCAACTGGCAGTACCTGGCGGGGGTGGGTGCTGACCCGAGAGGGTGTCGCCATTTTGATCTAGACAAACAGGCCCGGCAGCACGATCCCGATGGCAGTTATAGACAACGTTGGGATGGTAATAAAACCTGCCCCCTCGACAGTGTCGACGCCGCCGACTGGCCCATCATGCCATAATCATTCAGCCACCAATAACTGATGTCGCCAGCGGGCCTTGTGGTCTTTCGCCAAATGGGCCGAAACCGCTGGCATGGTCCGGATGAAATTCTCCGCCAGTGTCCAGGGGGGATTCACAACCACCATGCCTGAGGCGGTCATTCCGGGTTCGCCATGATCGGCAACGCCCATTTCAAACAAGTGGGTATTGCGCATTCTGCTGTTGGCAACGTCCTTTTCCATCTGCCGAATCTGCTGCATATTCACCACGGGATACCACAGCAGCAACATTGCCCGGGGCATTTTCACATAAGCGGCTTCCATAACCTTAACCACTGTCTGATAGTCCGACCTGACCTCATAAGAAGGGTCAATCAATACCAGGGCACGGCGGCTGGCTGTGGGCAGAAGGGCAAGCAGGCCCTTAAAGCCATCTTCCTGACGAACATGACAAAGACGACGATATTCACAATGCCTGCGTAATTCAGCGATGGTTTGTGGATGCATTTCATAGCACCAGGCCTTGTCACCGGGCCGCAACAGCCGCTTTACCAGCAAAGGTGAGCCCGGGTAACGTTGGCAACGGATATCATCGGCAATCTGCTCGTGGTAGTCATCCAGACCTTGCAGCTTTTGCCAGTCCAGCTTCAGGA
>NZ_JAHHPO010000102.1 GCF_024606365.1 Endozoicomonas sp. ONNA2 | reverse complement strand
TGTATTGATCGGCAGACCACCAATATCGAAACCCTCAAGGTAAAAGCACAAGAGCTGCTAATGGAAGGGCTACTGCTGGCACATCATTATCTGAACGACTATGAACATATACCGGATCTTTGCTTTTCATCACAGTTGGCCAGCAGGAATGGCAAGGGAGTGGTGATCAATGGTGAGGCTGCCATGGTGGGAAAGAGGCGGCTATGGCACTTTATAAACGCCATGCTGATTGAACTTGAGCAGACACCGGAGTATCGGTTTGAGCAGCAACAGCTGACGGTGTTGTCTGGAAGTGGACAGGTTGTGCTGCCCAAACCGGAATTCAGCCTCGCCGGTAGCGGTTTTATCATTAATAACTGGTCATTGGAACAGGTGCACACCTTTTTCAAAGCAACAGAATTCACCGAACGATGGTATAAAAAACCCCGGGACGAGCGAGAACCCTGCGTGGCCAGGCTTGATGAGAGACTGGCACGCATGAGGGCAAGAGCCAGAGAGACCGAAAAAACCGCTAACCAAAAAACCGCTAACCAAAAATCAATGCCACCCAGTGTTATTCTCAGTGTTATCAAGTCAGGCCTGCCATTAAAACCCGTGGTCTGGACATCACTGGAGCACTCCGTCAAAAATGGCCAGATAACCGACAGATTATGTCAGGCACTCGCCCCGGTCATTGAACAGCAGGCGGCTATTGCGCCGGATAGCGTTAAACATGCAGTCACTACAAGGCTGGCAGAGATTGATGCAAAAAACATTGCTGATCAGGCTACTCAGTCATTGCCTCTGAACCCACCGCAGCCGGTTGCGGGTAACTCCATGCACAGACCGCAAGATAACCTGGCAACGGCGATGGCAGCCCTGGATCGTTTTGCGGTGTTAGGGGAGGCAGAACTTGAAATGCTGCAACCTTATCGCGACCAGATGACGCCAAAACAATTAGCCAGTGTAATCGACAAAATGTACCATTGCGTGGATGTGGTCACACAGCTTGATTGGCTTACAGCTTATGAAAAGAGAAGGATAGATCCCCTTGGGCTAAATGAACTGATCAGCTGGTCTGATGATGAGCAGTCTGACTGGTTTGCAGATATTCTGGTTTAGTCCAGCGATACCCATGAACAAATAAACGACATTTGATTAATTTTTTTTGCTTGAAATGGCAGGATACAATTAAAACATCCACAGTCCTCCAAAAAGTAATTGACAGCCCACGTATTACTTACTAATCAAATACCGGACAATTATAGAGTCATGGAGAATCATTATGCCGATCCCACCGGCAGATTCTGCTGCGCTTCGGTCAACGGGCAACGGGACTTCGACAAACCATGGATCTAAAAAACGACAAAGAAAGCGCAGCAGGGCGGGTTATCAGGTTGAACAGACGACCATCGCAGCCAACATCCTGACGAAGCATCAGAAGCATCAGAAGCATCAAAAGTTCACTGAACAACCGCTGACTCCACCAATAAAGCTAAGGCGTGTTCATGACGGTCGAAGTGTGGTCTCTTCCATCGGGGAACAGCCTGCACAAGAGCCAATGGAAACGGAACCCGCGATAACGGCTCGCACCGAGTCTTTGACGGTGGCTGTATTCGGGCTGCCATCAGAAAATCCACAACCCACAAGCGGGAATATTCCCTCCAGTGAGACCACCCCGACACCCGGATGTGAGAATATTGAACCAATGGAGGTTGACGATCCTGCAGAAATCCCCTCTGAGGTTCTTTCAATGTTTCTACCAGAGCATCAGGAAGCAATACAGGTAAATTTGATTAATGAAAATCTGGAAATCAATCAACACTTGAACATAGTCGTTGAAAATGCCGAAAAATTGCTGAAAATGCTCAGTGAGAGGAAGATTGAATTATCTAAAAACAGAAGCAAGCCGCCATTTCCTACTCTTTTTTCCTTATTGAAAGCATTCAGTATTACTGAGAACCCTGAGCTTTTCTCAAACTAT
>NZ_JAHHPO010001153.1 GCF_024606365.1 Endozoicomonas sp. ONNA2 | reverse complement strand
CAGAGTGACTGGTCACTTAGTCAGAAAATATGATTTCATTTGGTTAACTACTTATGCAGCGTTCAAGCTGTTATGGGTATGAATCCATACTTGCCTTTAAGAAAAAAAACATTTCAGTGAACTAATAGCAACAAAATAGTGTCAGAGAGCTTGTAAGTTAGAAAGTTGAAACATTCATTAAAGGTGAACTGAATATGCAAAATACACAAACAGAAAGCGGCTGCCCGCCTGCCTGGTCCATCAGGAATGTAAACTATGAAGCAGTTGGTACAACTCTGGGCTGTGCTGCAGGCTGTGCTTCAGGCTGTGCTTCAGGCTGCCTTTTGGGTAAAACCGTTACATATTGTTGTATTGGCAGCATGCTCGGCAGAACAATTAATCATTTATTTCAGAATGAGCATACGCATACCTTTCGAACTTCAGATAGTGCCAGGAAGGTGGAAGTATTGGGTGAAACATCCGTCCACCGTCAAATGATACATTCTTCAGATGTTTTTTCTTTCACTGCTCAGCCAGGTCCTCCAAACCACCCTGAAACACCCATTCACCTCCAAATGACATTTTCTTCATCTTCCGATGAATTTCCTGTCACTACTCAACCTGGTCTTCCAAACCACCCTCATGCCGATTAAATCCAGACTTGTCAGGCGCCGTGTCCGGGAGGTGGTCCGAGAACTCAGGCCACAATCTTGGCCGGCACCCGACGACTACCCCAAATGCCGGGCTGCTGTTCAAACACACCGGCAACCGGCGTTCCACACTGCTGGCAGACCCCCTTGCCTTCTGACGCATCAACCCCCCATTCCCCAAGTACATACCAGTCACGCTCAATGAGCAGGCTATGACAGTGATGACAGCGGGTACTGCCACCGTCAGCATCATGGACATTGCCGGTGTAGGCGTAGCGCATACCATGATTCAGTGCTATCTGCCTCGCTCTGGTCAGCGTAGCGGCAGGCGTATGGGGGTGATCACGCATTTTCCAGTCAGGATGAAAGGCGGTGAAATGGATAGGAACGTCGACGCCCAGGTGCTCAACAATCCACTGACACATGTCGTTCAGTTCGCGTTCGGAATCATTTTCACCGGGTATCAGTAATGTGGTGATCTCAAACCAGACAGAGGTTTCATGTTTGAGGTATTCCAGTGTTTCAAGGACCGGTTGCAAAGCGCCGCCACAGATCTTGCGGTAAAAATCTTCGCTGAATGCTTTCAGGTCAATATTGGCTGCGTCCATATAGCGGAAAAACTCCACGCGGGGCGCATCACAGATATACCCGGCTGACACCGCCACCGACTGCAAATGTCTTTCATGGGCGGCCCTGGCAACATCAATGGCATATTCAAGGAAAATCACCGGGTCATTATAAGTAAACGCCAGTGACCGACAGCCCAGTTGCTCAGCGGTATCCGCCAATTGCTCTGGCGATGCCTGGTCGGCCAGGGTGTCCATCTCACGGGATTTGCTCATATCCCAGTTCTGACAGAATTTGCAGGCCAGGTTACAACCTGCAGTACCGAATGACAGCACCGGGGTTCCCGGCAGAAAGTGGTTCAGCGGTTTTTTCTCAATAGGGTCGATACAAAAACCGGAGGAGCGACCGTAACTGGTGAGCACAATTTGACCACCTTCACAGGCACGGACAAAACAGAGCCCCTGCTGCCCTTCGCGAAGTTTGCAGGCCCTCGGGCACAGATCACATTGGATTCGCCCATCATCAAGGGCATGCCAATAGTGTGTTGATATATTTTCGAACGGTGTTTTTGCTCTGGGCATGATCCATCTCCAGACCAGATTGACTGCCTGATTGTCATCCTGATGGTATTAACCAAGTCTATAATTATAGGCTCTGTCGACATTATTTGAGCGATGCAAATAAAGAGAATGGTGCCTGCACTGTGTCGACAGGCTCAGCCAATCCCGGGGGAGAACCCATAATGATTATTCGCCAGCCCGCTGTAGCCGGAACCTTTTACCCAGACTCACCTGACGCCCTGGCCAGTATGGTCAAAGAGATGCTCAGCGATGCCCGCCCCGGGGATTTCTCTCCGAAAGTGCTGGTCGTCCCCCATGCCGGCTTTCTCTATTCCGGCCCTGTGGCGGCCAGTGCCTACCGCCTGCTGCTCTCAATGAGCAATCATGTGCATCGTGTCGTACTCCTCGGTCCCAGTCACAGAGTTCCCTTACAGGGCATGGCGCTCCCGGACAGCGAAGCATTTGCTACGCCGCTTGGTCATATCCCACTGGATATTGAAGCCATGGAGGAACTGAAACAGTTCAGCCAGGTCCATACCGTCGATGAAGCCCATACCTGCGAGCACAGTCTTGAGGTCCAGTGCCCTTTTTTGCAGGAGTGTCTGGCTGACTTCAAGCTGATTCCAATGGTTGTAGGCGACACCAGTCCTATAGCGGTGGCTGAAGTGATCGAGCACCTCTGGGGAGACGAGGAAACCCTGATTGTGATCAGCTCCGACCTCAGCCATTATCACACCTATGAAGAGGCCTGTTACCGGGACAACCAGACAGTTAAAGCCATTGAACAGCTCAGCTGCAATTTGACCGGGGGTCAGGCCTGTGGCTGCTATCCTCTTAACGGCATGTTGAAAGTTGCCCAGCACCGGGGGATGGATGTCATTACACTTGATGTACGCAACTCCGGGGATATTGTTGGCGATAAAAGCCGGGTGGTGGGTTACGGTGCCTTTATTATTCAGTAGAGATTCAGTAGAGATTCAGTCAAGCAGAATCAACATTCAAACTACAAACAATACGCTCACCCGCGATCAGATGACAAGAAGCCGTTTTCAGAGGTCCCGTTGGGTGGCGATAAAAAACAAAAGGAGGCTATCAATGCCTTTAACGAAGGAAAACGGGAATTTTTACTGTGCAAATTGAACCCACAGAAAGCCAGAAAAAAGAATTATTACGCCTTGCCCGCAAGACCATCAGTGAAGGCTGTACCCGGGCCCTGCCACCAAAATCATTACCGGAAGAAGATCTGGCAGAGTTCTTTCTGCAACAGGCCGCCAGCTTTGTCACACTGCAAAAGCGGGAGGAACTCCGGGGCTGTATTGGTTCGACCCGGGCCTACCGAACACTGTTAGATGATGTGATCCACAACGCCTTCGCCAGCGCATTCCGGGACCCACGGTTTCCACCGGTGACAGAAAATGAGCTGACCGACATCCGGATTGAAGTGTCCGTACTGACCCCGCAGGAACGCATGGACGTCGCTGACGAGCAAGACCTTTTAAAGCAGCTGCATCCTGGCATCGACGGTTTATTCATTCGCAATCCCCAATACAGCGCAACCTTCTTGCCCCAGGTGTGGCAACAGCTGCCTGATCCCCGGCAGTTTCTGGCCCATTTGAAAAGCAAGGCCGGCATGGCTCCGGGGTTGTGGCCTGACGATATGGAGTGTTTTCGGTATCGGTGTGTCAAGTTTAATGAAAGGCGGAACCACAAAGGCACAAAGACACAAAGAAGAGCAAAAGACTGGTAAGAGCAAAGTTCCTACATTAATGAAAGGCGGAACCACAAAGGCACAAAGACACGAAGAAGAGCAAAAGACTGGTAAGAGCAAAGTTCTTACAGTAAAAATGCGCTTCCTTTGCCGTGAAAAACATTTTGCTTAACCATTTTTCATCTCTGAGGGTGGCGCAAAATATTTTCACGCGCC
>NZ_JAHHPO010001152.1 GCF_024606365.1 Endozoicomonas sp. ONNA2 | reverse complement strand
TTCGTTATCCCTTCCCCCTACCAAGAGTCCACCATGCACGAAATAAAGCAGATTGATGCTCTGGCCGAGTTCTGTGGTATTCCCGCCCACTATATTGATGCCACTGGCCATCCAGTCACCCTTGAGACGGACTATAAACGCAATGCACTAACAGCCATGGGCGTTGCTGCCGGTAACGAGCTGGAAGTCCAGGCCTCAATCGACAGTATTTTAAGGAAACAGTGGTCGCCGTTGATTCCTGTGGTTCATGTGGTTCACTGCGGTGATATGTTTACGGTTCCCGTCCAGGTTGAGGAAAGCCATCGGCATGACTGGCTGCGTGGTGAAATCATACTGGAAGACAGTCGTTCAATACCCCTGGCCATCAACCTGTCAGAATTGCCAGAACAAGACCGGCTGTCTGTGGACCAACAGGAGCGGGTCCGGCTGGCCTGCCCGCTGCCGGAAGACCTGCCGGCGGGCTATCATCAACTGTCCGTGACTCTTTCCAGTCAAGAAGATGCGGATCAAGCTGCCCATCAAGAAAGCGCTCAAAACGAAGATTGTCGTCTGATTGTCGCACCACAGACCTGCTACGAACCGGATATCCTCAGCGCTGCACAGCCCGGGCCAACGGAAAAAATCTGGGGGGTCAGTGTCCAGCTCTATACCCTTCGCTCAGAAACCAACTGGGGCATGGGGGATTTCAGTGACCTCAGGCAGCTGGTGCAAAGGCTCGGGCCACAAGGGGCGGATATTGTCGGCCTGAACCCGATTCATTCGCTCTACCCCTCCAACCCGCTGCATTGCAGCCCTTACAGCCCGTCGAGCCGGAATTTTATTAATCCGTTGTATATCGATGTGACGGCGCTGAAGGAGTATCAGGATTCCGCGGAAATACAGCAATATGTGAACAGTGACGACTTTCTGCGTCAGTTACAGAAAGCCAGGGACTCCTCACATGTGGAGTATGACCGGGTGGCCTCGCTGAAATTTTCTGTGCTGGAAATGGCGTTCCGCCATTTCGAGAAACACGCTTCTTGTCAAAAAGAGAGTGCGCATCAATCCTACAACTCAGCCGACTTTGGCCATTATTGCGAGGAACAAGGCAAAGACCTGGAGCTTCAGGCCACCTATGAAGCCCTCTTTGAACATTTCAGGTCCAGAGATATCAATAGCTGGGGCTGGAACTGCTGGCCTGCAGACTATCAGGATCCTGAGAGCCCGACTGTGCAGGATTTTATTGCCCGGTCAAAAGAGCGAATTCGATTTTATATGTACCTGCAGTGGATTGCCGGGCAGCAGCTGGCCCAGGCCCAGCAGGCCGCCATTGAGTCCGGCATGCGGGTTGGTATCTACCGGGACCTTGCCGTTGGCGTAGACAAGGGTGGCGCGGATGTCTGGGCGCACCGGGACAACTCGTGCTCAATGCCAGCGTCGGTGCCCCGCCCGATACCGTTGCGCCACAGGGGCAGAACTGGGGACTGCCGCCTTTTGACCCGAACAGGCTGCAGGCACTGGCGTATGCCCCATTTATCGATATGGTGAATGCCAATATGCAGCACTGTGCGGCGCTGCGCATTGACCATGTGATGGGGATACTCCGGCTCTGGTGGTGTCCGCCGGATAAAACCGCAGACTATGGTGTCTACGTTAATTATCCGCTGAAGGACCTGTTAGGCATCATTAAACTGGAAAGCCAGCGTCAGCAATGCCTGATATTTGGCGAAGACCTGGGTACCGTACCGCCGGAAATAGAAGCAGCGCTGCCACCGGCCCATTGCTACTCCAATGAAGTGGTGCTCTTTTCCAGGGTCGAAGATCATTTCCTGGCACCAGAACAGTATAAAACACGAGCACTGACCTGTATTTCCAATCACGATATCCCAACCCTCAGGGCCTGGTGGAACTGTAGCGATCTTGATTTACGACAGTCGCTTGGTATTTACGACGCCGCCAGAACCGCACAGGAAAAGCTGGCCCGCCATGAAGACAAACTGGCCCTGCTGAACACCCTGCAACACATTGGCGAAGCGCCCTATGGTGTCAACCCCAGCGATTTAAGCTCCATGGGCTACAGCCGTGAACTGATGGAAAAGATTCATTATTACCTGGGCAAAACCGCATCACAAATCATTGTGATCCAGCTCGAAGATGTGCTGGAACTGGATACCCCGGTGAATGTGCCGGGCACCAGCAGCGAGTATCGTAACTGGAGCCGCAAACTGACCCGTAATATCAGTGAGATATTGACCAGTGAGGAAAACCGGGTACTGTTCAAAAATCTCGGCCTGACCCGAAAGGCATGAAAACCCGTATGCCCTATAGTGTTCGTAATGATAGCCGGGTATGAACCAATGGCACTGACTTAAGCTTAAAAGCCCGGTAAACAGGGACATTGATATAGG
>NZ_JAHHPO010001151.1 GCF_024606365.1 Endozoicomonas sp. ONNA2 | reverse complement strand
CAGTGAAATGACCGATCGCCGATGGTAGTGTGGGGCTTCCCCATGTGAGAGTAGGACATCGCCAGGCACCTAATTTAAAGTGTAGAAAAAACAAAGGCTTCCTTATGG
Source organism: Endozoicomonas sp. ONNA2 (assembly GCF_024606365.1). GTDB lineage: Bacteria > Pseudomonadota > Gammaproteobacteria > Pseudomonadales > Endozoicomonadaceae > Endozoicomonas. The sequence continues at coordinate 4,059 of NZ_JAHHPO010001151.1, read as the reverse complement.
AAGCCTTTTGTGCATATGGTCAGGTTCGGAATCAGTTCGGATTCTGACCGAACTTTTTCTCCGCTTCAGCTTCTGCCAGATTCTCATAGGTTTGCTGGTGATCCACCCAGGCTTTCAGATCTTCTACCCGATAACGAATTGACCGGCCCAGTTTTATAAACGGGGGCGGTGTCTGGCCAAACAGCTCTCCCGATACCCTCGACTTGTCCAGTGCACTTTTACAAACACCAATAAACATTGCCGCTTCACGAGTTGAGTAATTGATGCATTCAATGGGGGCTTTCACTTCCATGCCACTTGCTCCTTTTTTGAGGGGAAAGATTTTCGATTAGTTTTAGTTGTTCTACAGTTCATAGGAATGTCTAATTTCCATCGAAGCTGGTTCTTATGAAGTTGGCCATAGGCTTGGTTAAAAAAATTTCAGAATGTCATAACCCAGTACCGGCTGGGCATTACTGGTGGTCAGCCGCTTGCTGTTTCGGAGGTTTCCGTTGGATCGTACATCAGGCCATATTGCCAACCACGGTCGGTAAGCAGGTATTTGCCTTTTTTGCCCTGACCGGTCCATTTGATGATTCGCAGTTTTTCCAACACCTCGACTACATGTTGGCGGCTCCGGCCAATAAACTCGCCCAGTTCTACCAGAGAGAAGAAATCATCCAGCTCGTAGCGGTTGCGTTTGCGCCTTTGTTTTCTCTGGATAGGCTCTTCATCGGTTTCAGAACCAACCTCCGCAGGATCAGCATAGCGGCCATCCTGATTGATCGATTCAGTTTTGGATTCATTGGGGAGAGTAGATTGCAAACGGTTCAGCACGGTTTGATACCACTTCACCTGTTTCACTGGCGTACCGCTATTATGGGCCTTTCCGGTATCAAGGATTTCACACAGAGGCTGACCCCGATCGATAGGTACCCACTGACTATCGATTTTGATCTGGAGTCCTGCCGCTTCCAGTAATTTATTTACCTGGCGGGGATCCTGCGGCGGTGTCATCATTTGGCCAAGCTGGGTAGGCGTAAACGTGATGGCCTGAACAGGCGCTACCAGTTGTTTCTGACCCATGGCTTCCAGTGGCGAGAAACCGATCTGGCTTTTGGTGTTCTCTGGGGCTGTAAGAATTTTAACGTCCATAGTCAACTTTCCTTTTTGTGCGATGTTGTGGATAACTTCAGTGTTCAGTTTTTCCACAGGTGTTATTGGTAATTACTATTCAGTGAATCTTGACGCTTGCATGCACGACGGGGTTCTGTTCATTTTCACGGATTCGTTGCAGGATCAGCCCGGTCACCAGCATCGCCTGATCCCGTGCCTGGGGACTGTTAATACCCACGGTGATGGCAACAATAAGCGTCGTCATTTCAATCAGTAAGGTTTCTGCATTTAACAGTCGGCCTTCCATTTCTTCACCGATCCGGTCTGCCAGCATGACTTTTCTTGCCAGTTCCTTTTCCTCCTTTTTCGAGCTGAGGCCAGCGGTCTGCTTTTGTTTTATCTCTATGGCCAGGGCCAGGTCATCGGGTGTAAGTGGGCTCATGCCGGCTTTCATTAAAAGCTCCTTTAAAATGGGATGGAGTCGTCGTAGGAGTCATACTGTTGTGTTTGCATGGGCTGGGGAGTGTGACCGCCATCCCGGGCATTGGTGTATTGGTTCTGATGCGTGCCTGGCTGTGATTGATAATTCTGAGGCTGAGCCTGCTGACCATTGGGGTTCTTTTCCAGAAACAGCAGCTTGCCGTTATATCCGCTGTACACGACTTCAGTCTGGTAGCGATCCTGACCATTCTGGTCCTGCCATTTTCTGGTCTGGAGCTGGCCTTCGATCATGACTCTGTGGCCTTTGCCCAGATATTGAGCGGCCAGTTCAGCAGGTTTGCCATAGAGAACCACCCGGTGCCATTCGGTGCGAGTTTGTTTCTGGCCATCTTTTTTCCAGCTATCTTCGGTGGCGATGGAAAGAAGGGTTACGGCATTGCCATTGGCGGTGGCTTTGCAGTCCGGGTCTTTGCCCAGTCTGCCAATCAGGGTGACACGGTTGATGGATGCGGCCATCAGGCAATCTCCTTTTCTGTTTGTAGAGAAAGTTGTTGAGCGGGGGTGATCAGTGCGGCACGACGGATGATCAGTTCGATGCGGTATTCGTTGCCGTGGCGGTCAAAGCGGTAGCAGTCCAGTGAGCCTTTGCCGAGCCACTTTTCCATGGCGTGGATATCATCGGTCAAGATTTCTTCGGTGACTTTGCCATTGGTGTAAAGCAGATCGGGTTGGTCTTCGCCTTTTTCGGGTTCTGTCGCCGGATCGGGTTCTTTGTCAGCTACCTTCTGCTTGGCTTCCTGGTTCAGCCGCAGTTCAATAATGGCCATCAGGTCGGTTTGCTCTTTATGGAGAAGCACATCCAGATCCGGAAACAGGTAGTCCTTATCAACTGCCATTTTCCGGTACATAGCCAGATTGTTTTTTATGTTCTGTGCCTGCTGCTTCTGTTCGATCCGAGCCTGTGCCAGCCGGTCATTTACCGCAGACTGCATGCTGGATACGTTCTTTTTGCCCTTGATCACCTCCTGAAAATCAGCAGGTGTAACCACTGCAGCGATCCAGCCGGGGGTAAGTTCGGTATTAATCACCTGCCGTTCTTTATCCAGGGTGGTGACGGCTTTCAGTACGATGCTGTCTTTGATGTGCTGCTTCTGATGCTTGACCTGCTTATCCAGAGACTTGCGTTTGGTAGCCATGGTCTCGGTCAGGTGATCGATGCGGGTGAAGAGTCGGGCGATGTCCGGTACCTGGGCAAGTGCAGTCTCTTTGCCGTCCTTCAACTTTGTTTCCGTCTTTTTGAAAAACTTCACCGCCGATTCGGCATCAGCAAAATCCTGATCGGTAACCAGTGCTGATTTGACGGAATCAATGCGTTTGAAGATCTGTTCTTCCAGCAGGTGCAGGTTGGAATCAATCACGGATCCATCCAGCTGTACCACCAGTGCCGTGGTGTCTTGAATTACTTCGCCTTCCAGTGCCTGTACAGGTGTTTCCGGCTCGAAATTCTGCAGATCCTCCTGAAACTGTTTCCATCCGGCGGTCAGGGCCTCTCGACGATGATCGTGGGATTCGTAGTAGACATAGCGCAGCTTGGCGGAGGTGCCATCAGAGCAGACAAGCAATACCCGTTCGGCACCGCTAACCAGTAGCTGTTGTTCTAACTGCCAGTAATAGTCAGGCTCAATGCCTACCCCTTCAATTTGGGCAACCAGCTTTTCATTCCAGAGCTTGTGCTCAAAGACCAGGTCTTCCATCATGGTCAGTCCGTCGAAACTGGCCAGTAGAGGTAAATCGTCGATGATGGTGACACCGGTGGCTGGAAATAGGTCCGCTCCGACTATTTTTTCTGCCAACGGTCGGGCTTCTGCTTCGGCCCGATGCCCGGCATCGAATTTCTTTTGCTGAAATTCGTTTACCTCCAGGAGGCTGTCCGAGAATAGCGCCCGTAGCAAGGATTGCGAGAAATTGAGGCTAAAAATTTCTGATTCTGAGGAGAATAGCGGAGCTATTTGACGAAGAAGCAGGAATTTTTAGACCAATTTATCGCAACCGCAGCAGGACAGCCTCCTCAGTACCTGACCATATTGAATCGTATATTTCTGGCTAATCGGACAGTTACAATGCAAGGCACAACATTGTGAGCATAGTCATAGCTATGTGACCGTAGTCGTTCGGTGGCAGCAAAATGGTCTGAAATCCGCTTTTTTTCGGCAAATAGCACCACTACTTGTATCCTCCGGGAGCAGTTGCCGTGAGTGTCGGCACAAGGAGTCAGAAATATATGATTTTATATGGTTAGCTACTTATTCACAGGGAACCAAAACCCAATATAAATGTCTGTCTGCATTACCACTGAACAACATTAATTAAGCAGTCAGGTCGGTTTTGGTATGGACAGTACTAACGGTTTTAAATGTGTAATATGTTATGACACGGCATGTTCTGACCCAACAAAGGATAAAAGCATTAATCTGACATGCGGGCATGCTTTTGGTAAATCGTGCTTGCGCAAGTGGGTGGAAC
>NZ_JAHHPO010001150.1 GCF_024606365.1 Endozoicomonas sp. ONNA2 | reverse complement strand
AGAGCGGCAAAGGACAAGCGAGATCGGGAGCACGGTTATGAAATATCCGGGTTAAGGTACTCAGTAGACGAAATTAGTATAAACACTTTTCACCCAAATCAATGCCAGCAAAACAACCTGAGCGAATAACTCCTGCTTTGTTATTCTTACCATGGTTCGCTACATTTATTATTCTGGATGATATCTGAACTGTTCATTCTATCCTGGCTCTTCTGCAGCTGTCTTGTAGGCGGGGCGGGCCATTTCTTCAGGTCTTTTTGGACACACGCAAAATTCATGACCTGACGCCTGTTTGGGCCAGCCCCAAATTAAGGAACCAATATCCCATGAATATCATTAAGGCACGCGACTGGGAAACCCCGCAGATTACCTCCCGGGGCAGACTGGCTGCCCATACTCCCATGAGCAGCTGGCGTAACGAGACAGATGCACGACAAGAGTCCGTCAGTAGTTCGGTGCTGAGTCTTGATGGTGACTGGGCGTTTGCGCTGTATGATGCGCCGGAGCAAGTGCCTGACACGTTTGCACAGGAAGGTGCCGACCCGGCACACACCATTTCTGTGCCGTCTAACTGGCAACTGCACGGTTACGATAAGCCTATCTACACCAATGTCAAATACCCGTTTGCCTGCAATCCGCCGTATGTACCGGCAGAGAACCCCACTGGCTGTTACTCCACCGTGTTCACCTTGCCGGACCATTGGGCACCTGACAGCCAGACCCGGGTGATCTTTGACGGCGTTGACAGTGCCTTCTATCTCTGGTGCAACGGCCAGGCGGTGGGTTATTCCCAGGACAGCCGGCTGGCGGCGGAATTTGACCTGACCCCCTGTCTGCTGGCCGGTACTAACAAACTGTGCGTGATGGTGCTGCGCTGGTCAGACGGCAGCTATATGGAAGACCAGGACATGTGGTGGTTAAGTGGCATCTACCGTTCCGTGCGTCTGCTCAACAAACCGGCACAGCGACTGACGGATATTCGGGTGACACCGTCCCTGGACGACCGTTATGAACATGGGTCTCTGAACATTGTCGTTGATACCGACAACGGCGGTGACCTGCAGATCCGTACTACCGTGTACCGTGGGGAACAGGCCATTGTCAGCACCACCTCCGCGATTGGCACTGCTGCCATGGATGAACGGGGTGGCTATGATAACCGCACCATCATTCATCTGCCAGTGAGCAGCCCGGACAAGTGGAGCGCGGAGGCACCGAACCTCTACCGGCTGACGGTCACCCTCACGGACCCGCAAAGCGGTACTGATATCGACTGTGAGGCCTACGACGCTGGTTTCCGGACGGTGGCGGTCAGGGACGGGCAGTTGCAGCTGAACGGCAAGCCACTGATGATTCGTGGCGTCAACAAACATGAACACCACCCGGCCACCGGTCACTTTGAAACCCTGGACGATGTGCGCCAGCACCTGGTGCTGATGAAGCAGCACAACTTTAACGCCGTGCGCTGCTCCCATTACCCCCACCAGCCAGGGTTCTACCAGTTGT
>NZ_JAHHPO010001149.1 GCF_024606365.1 Endozoicomonas sp. ONNA2 | reverse complement strand
GAATGCCCTTCCAGCCAATGTAGTGGTCGGAGTCACCATCAAACTGGTAATAGTCACGATAGGGGGACCCGGGATTTTGCCAGGCTCCATCACCCCGTTTGTGAAAACGGTCAAACCATGGATGATTGAGGGAGGTGTGATTGAATACCGCGTCCAGCACAATCTTCATGCCCCGCTGATGAAGATCGTTTACCAGCTCGGCAAACTCCTCATTGGTGCCAAGGTGAGGATCAATATTAAGGTAGTCTGTGGTGTCGTACTTGTGATTGCCAGGAGCAGTAAAGATCGGATTCAGATAGAGTGCAGTGATTCCCAGGGATTGGAGGTAATCGAGCTTGTTACGGATACCTTCGAGATCGCCACCAAAGAACTCACTGGCACCCTGTTTTCCATGTTCTGAAACAGGCGCTCCCCAGGTTTTGGCGATAGTTGGCATTTGCTCACCCAGCAGACAGTACTCATTGGTGGTGACACTGATCCGGGGATTGGCGTTGGCAAAACGGTCGGGAAAAATTTGATAAAAGACCTGATGTTGTACCCACTCTGGTGGCTGATATTCTGCATTGAACCGAAACAGTGTTTCCTGACCAGGCATGCGTCTTGCTAAACCTGCACCATGGAGCCACCACTGACTCTCTGTGGTGATCGCTTTGAAACAATAAACCGTTGTTGCTTTATCCTGGCTAATGGGAATCGTGGCTTGCCAGTTTGTCAGCCGCCCGGAGTCCCGGGACCGCGCCATCGGAATGAGTAGTTCTTCATTGTCTGGTTCGCAGCGGACATACAACGCTTCTGGCTGGAAATCCGACTCAGTAACCAGGTAAACCGTGAGAGCTGTGTCAGATGGGACAACCCATCGCTGATCCTGCCCGTGGTAAAAAAATGGTGCTTTCATAATACGCTCGCCAAATTGAGTGACTCAATGAAATTAGTCCGTTGTCACTGCTCAAGCATTGATATTTCAGGGAATGAGACATCCGGGTGCTAAACCAGACCACGTTCCGCCATGGATAGTATCTCGCCCTGTCCCACGATCATATGATCCAGCACCTGAATGTCCACCAGTTGCAAGGCTTCCTTTAAACGCTGGGTAATGCGAATGTCCGCCTGACTGGGCTCAGGATCACCCGATGGGTGATTATGGCAGAGAATCAGTGACGCCGCATTCAACGCCAGCGCCTGCTTCACCACCTCCCTGGGATGAACGGTGGCCGCGTTCAGGGTGCCCTGAAAGAGGGTTTCAAGGGCAATAACCCGGTGTCGGGTATCCAGAAAGAGACAGGCAAACTGCTCACGCTGTAGCCCCTGGAAGTGCAGCTGCAGATATTCCCGGGTGGACTCCGGGCTTGAGATAACGTCTGAATTGGCTACCTTTTCACGGAGCACCCTGCGACACAGCTCCAGGGTGGCACTGAGCTGAGTGGCTTTGGCAGGCCCAAGGCCCTTGATGGACATAAGGTTCTGCTGGCGGGTGGTCAGCAGTTTTTCCAGACCACCGAACTGTTCCAGCAGGTGGCTGGCCAGTTCCATCACGTTCATACCCTGGCAACCCGTTCTTAACAACAGCGCCAATAGCTCCGCTTCAGTCAGTGCTGAAGGACCCATAGCCAGTATTTTTTCTCTCGGCAGCAAATGATGACTCCAGCCTTATATGATAGTGATACGGTCAGCTATTCACTGTTATGATGGAGCGGATTTTTAGTGAGTAGCCCATAGTGTTTTTTTCGATTAATGACTAATCAGACAAGCAAATTCCGGTTTAATTCCCTAAGGAAATTTCCAACCCATGCAACAGCTAAGCAACAAACGCATTGTTCTTGGTGTTACCGGCGGTATTGCTGCCTATAAGAGTGCCGAGCTGATTCGTCTGCTGACCAAACTGGGGGCGGATGTCCGTGTGGTTATGACCAGTGCTGCCTGCGAGTTTATTACCCCGTTAACCTTGCAGGCGCTGTCCCACAACCCGGTGCATCTGGATCTGCTCGATCCCGGGGCGGAAGCGGCCATGGGTCACATCGAACTGGCCCGCTGGGCAGATGTGGTGCTGATTGCCCCTGCCACTGCGGACTGTATTGCCCGACTGGCCGGTGGCCATGCCGATGATCTGTTAACCACCCTGTGCCTGGCCACCAGTTCGCCTATCTGCCTGGCACCGGCCATGAACCAGGGGATGTGGCGTGATAGTGTCACCCAACAGAATTGCCAAAAGTTGCTGGAGCGCAATATCCAACTGTTTGGCCCCGGTGACGGCAGCCAGGCCTGTGGCGATGTGGGGCCTGGCAGGATGCTGGACCCGGAGTTGATTGTGGAAAAGACCTCAGCGCTGTTCAGCCATGATATTCTCACCGGTCTCAATGTCATGATCACGGCGGGTGGCACCCGGGAAGATATTGATCCGGTCCGGTATATTTCCAACCACAGTT
>NZ_JAHHPO010001148.1 GCF_024606365.1 Endozoicomonas sp. ONNA2 | reverse complement strand
AAAGTCTTTTAACTAACTATGGCAAGGCTTTCACGCTTAAGTCAGTGCCATTGGGGTTTAACCACAAATGTTCATGACGATGGTTTGTCACCCCCTGTCATGAAAGCTGTAGTCACGGAGACACAGAGGAAAAGTTTTTTTCTGTTCTCCGTGACTCTGTGCCTCCGTGGCAATTTCCTTTCACGGCAAAGAGCACGAAGGAAAAGAAAATTTCTTGTATGTACTCATTTTGTGGTTCCATCCATAACTTCCCGATGCAGGCAGTAGGCGCTTAAGATGATCTATCAGAAAGCAAATTCAACAGTTTTGTCACGTCAAGTTTTTTTTCAAGTGCGTGTGTTTTTCCCAACCCCACGATTTGATCTGCTGCTCTACAGGGGTAATCCCTGTCTGGATACCCATGCCTTGGCACACCTCCAGTGTCGGAGGTTTTCAAATGGAAGTTGAAAGTGATAGCAAACTTGCCCGTCGTATTTGACTGATCAATTTTATAAATCAACTTCTCTTCATGGAGTACCTCAAGCAGCCTGAGAAGCTCATTGCCTACTTTATTATCGGGCAAATAGTGAGTTTCACATTTACGGGTTTCGTCCAGCGTCCGTCCTCCACTCAATTCAGCAGGTGCAGTTGCTGCTATGTGTACAACAATTCGTCCAACTCCCGGGTATCCTGGCAATTCTTTACGCCAGCGTGTGACTTCCAAAGGTGAGTAATTGATTGCCGCGTACTCTTCTGCAAGCTTTGTGGAAGAGTGAAGATTTAGATCCGGGTATTCTTTTGTGCAATCAGCGCAAACCAGAACTCCTTGATACTGCTGAGAACCTTCTTTGGGCTGTGATTCATAACAAACACCGCAATCAATCACTTCTTTACTCCCACTAAAGGCGCTGGCTGCAATTTCCCCAGACCCGGAAACTTCGGTACGCCCTGACAGTGCATATCGACTGGTGGTCCTCGCGACCTTGGCTGGAGGCTCAGGCCTTATGCTCAAGTTGGCTAACTCGTCCGACAAAGAATACGGACTATGTGACGCTGGCGGCAGGGAGTCATGCATCGATCTGGAAAACAGGGCTGCACCAGAGAGAAAATCAGGGGAGGTTTTCTTTGGGATAGCACCGGATCTGGGCATAGTGCCCGAAATACCGGCAGGGGAAGCACTGGCAGGCATTTTCCCCGAGGGTAAACATACCGGATCAGCAATGTTCAGACGCTCGAAAGTTTGAATAAAATCGTCGTATACATTCTGATCAGCACCTCGCCAACCCACGAGGATTAATTTGGGTAGTTTCAGTAATGGTATACCAAGCTTCTGATAAGCCCCATGGAGAGCCCGAGCCATATCCTCACCACTGCCACCGAAAATAGCACAGCCTATAAAGCAACTGACAATGGTATCGCTGCCTCTGGTCATGGCTGCAAGGAGCAGTGAAACAAAAGCGCTAGTGAAATCCTGCTCATACCTTGTTCGCTGAAAGTGTGTTTTTACCCATGCACCAGGCCTGTTAACACTCACTTCATACTCTTTCTTATTTGGGGCAACCACGTTATGAATATACTGACAATGATGCAAATCAGACTTGGGGTCACTGTATCCATAAGACCCGGTGGTGTAACATGCACCAGTTGGCACCGGTGCATTAGAAGCAGTATCCGAGTCAAATTGAGCACCAAGTTCTCTTGAAAATCGTTGGGCAATACCTCCTCTATGACTCATTTGGCTATTTGCAGCATTGACCAAATCAAATAGTTTTCCTTGTTTTGAAAGTTCTCTGGCATAACCAAACATGCCATTATCTGCGTACATCACTATTCCCAGCTGACCAGGAATCAGCATCCTTGGTACGTTGTTGCCACTGCCTGAAGTGGTCGCAGTGTTAATTGCCGTGGCCGCAGCTCCGGCGCTGGTGAGCGCTGAGCCTGTTGCAGGCCTGTATTGACCTGACGCCTGCCACTGACGGGCAAAGTCTTTGCCAGCTTGTATATCCCGGGCTTCAGAAGACCTCCCCACCAGAATCAGCTCTGGTAACTGACAGCCTGAAGGTTTAAAAAATTCTTTGGCTGCCAAAACCGCTGTTGCCAATCTTGTTCCTGAGCCTTTGGCAATACCACAACCGAGCAGAGGACAGAAAACCCGATCCAATTTATTACCCATTGCCTCTTTAAAAACCGCAATAAAAGCATTTTTAAGCTGCACATCAAAATCCGGGTGAGTTGAGGGCGGAATCATCACATTGAAAACCGCATGGCAATTACTTAAATCAGGCGGGTTGTTAAAACGGGAACAGTAATATGTGGCACATATACCGTAATCGAGAAGTTGGTTTTCAGAGGCCCTTTGATAATCGGTGCCAAACTTGTCTTTGATCACCTTCGCAATACCGAAACTTAATGTCTTCCCAAGGTCGACAGAATTCACTATC
>NZ_JAHHPO010001147.1 GCF_024606365.1 Endozoicomonas sp. ONNA2 | reverse complement strand
GCCCTGTGCACCCGGTAAAGACCGAAACCAGGACTGACTCTGACCATAGCCAAGAACAGCCGACCGTGGTCACACCAGCGGGTATGGCAACAGGTGGCAGCAGCCACGGCGAACGCTGGTAAAAATATGACCATGGTCAACCAGGGAGCTGTCCTGAAATAACTTCGACATCCTGAATTCAGCCGTTGAAAATCGAAATGGCCCGGAAGCCCACGCAATGCAGGGCTAAGTGGGATTTCACTGTTCACCCATTGGGTGAGCAATCAGATTCACCCCAAAGCCTCAGGTTGCAAGGGTAGTGATCCGAATAACACCTTGCCCTGTCACACTGGAAAACTCTCCGGATCACTCCGGGGAGCCCAGCAGTTCAACATCAGCCCGTCGGTCGGCAGCCCGCTATTGATGTGTATGGAAATGCAGCGGATTGGCAAGTGCCCTGCCCATCAGCTGGCAAGTGGATGACTCGTCATCGTTGCGCCTCATTACCCGGTAACTTTGATAGCTGCAAACACAATAGAGTATGGTCAGGGCACCTAAAATAAGCATCGTACCAATAATTGCCGATGAGACGCTTTCGGAACTGTCGCCAGGGATGGATGAGGTGGTGGTCCGTAAAGGGAAAGTTTTGGTGGAGTTGGTGATTGGTTTAAAGAACGATGTCGGGGGTTGGGAAATTCGGGTGGAAGATGGCGTAAAGTTGGTAATCCCGGCAGGAGAGGGGGAAAAGTTGCTCTTCAGGGAAGAGGATGTTGGCTCAGCAACCGGGGGAGGAGTAGTTGAGTATGGGGTGTTACTGCATGTTGAGTTGCCATAAAGAAACGGGCGCCCCAGTTCTTTGCAGCGCTTTTCGTCGCACCCTTTTTCATCTGAGTCAGGTTTGCAGTCTACTTTTCCGTTGCATAGTTTCAGCTTGGGATAACAAACAGGAGGGGACACACAATCAAAACAGTCATAAGGACAGTCATACTTTGTACCATGATCAGGGTCAGAAAAAAGCTTTTTGCAAGTCATGCCTGCCCGGGTCGTCGGTAGTAGGGTGGTTAACGCCGCCAACGCCACCAGGCTTTGTTTTAAATCGGGACAGAGCCACTGGATGTCATCGGATTCCATCACCTGTCCCAAGGTAAATTCAGCGGCATTGCACATCAGGCTGCCACCGGTCTGAATTGCTCTGAGGGCAAACGAGCATAGCCTATTATTGGACAGGGAATGGCCCCCGTGACCAGCACCAATCAATGCCCCGGAGCAGTCGTTTTTTTTGGTGTTTCTGCCATTAAGTGAGACTCTCTGTCTGCTGAGCTTCTCCATGGCGGTGTCGTCGGTGGCAGGACTTTGTGGGCAGGGCTGGACTGATGGGGTTTGCAGCGTGTTTGGCATCATGGTGATTGCTCCCGGTGGAATAACCTCTGTTCAGCTTTTGCAATACCGGGAGGCAGAAATAGCCACCAATAGCAGGGATTGCGAAAAACTGCGGATAAAAACTCCTGACCCAAAGCAGAGTAGCAGGGCTATTGGACGAAGGCGAATGTTTGAACAAAATCGAAATGGATGTAACATCGCCATTGCCAGGACTGGCTGCTCTGGCCGTTCCTGAACCTTTAAAAGAAGGGGAACCACAAAGACACAAAGTTTTTTTGGTTTGCCCGGGCTACGCGGGCAAGCCAATAAAGGCTTCCTTTGTGTCTTTGTGTCTTTGTGGTTCAAAGGCTTTTGTGCTTAATTTCTCGCAATCCTCGCTCCGGGGACACCCGGTCGGGCGCTATTCCCCGGGCAGCCTCCTAACTCTTCAACGGCTCAAACAGCACATTAAGGTCCTCAGCCGTAATGGTGGCTTTTTTCCGCCTGCCGGCACCGTCACTTAAAATGGCATCGGCAAGGGCTTTTTTCTTCTCTTTCATGGCCTGGATCTTTTCCTCGACGGTGCCTTCGGTGATCAGTTTGTAGATAAATACCGGCTTATCCTGACCGATCCGGTGGGCCCGGTCGCTGGCCTGGTCTTCTGCGGCAGGGTTCCACCAGGGATCGTAGTGTATCACTGTATCCGCCGCCGTGAGGTTCAGGCCGGTGCCGCCGGCTTTCAGGCTGATCAGGAAGACCGGCGAGTCACCGTTCTGGAAGGTGTCCACGGGCTTCTTCCGGTCCCGGGTCTGGCCGGTGAGTTTGACCCAGGGGATATTGGCCTGTTGCAAGCGGTGTTCGATCAGCGCCAGCATGCTGGTGAACTGGGAGAAGATCAGTATTTTCCGGCCCTCTTCCACCATGGGTTTTACCAGGTCCATCAACAGCTCCAGTTTGGCTGATTCCCGGATGTCGGCGGCCTGTTCCACCTTGACCAGGGTAGGGTCGCAGCAGGCCTGGCGCATTTTCAGCAGGGCATCCAGAATGACCATCTGGGAGCGGGCCAGCCCTTTCTTTTCGATCTCTTTCTGGACCCGGGCTTCCATGCTGGCCCGAATGGTTTCGTAGAGATCCCGCTGTTTCCCATTGAGTGCCGTGGTGCGCAGGATTTCGGTTTTGGCGGGCAGCTCTTTGGCCACCAGGTCTTTACTGCGACGGAGCATAAAAGGCGCAATACGCTTTTGCAGTTTTTCCGCCTGTTGCTGGCTGCCCTGTTTTTCGATGGGCGTGCGGTAAAAGCGGGTAAACTGGTCTCTGGCACCGAGGAAGCCCGGCATCAGGAAGTCAAACAGTGACCAGAGTTCCCCAAGGTGGTTTTCCATGGGGGTTCCGGTGAGACAGAGTTTATGTTCTGCGTTCAGGCAGCGCACCGCTTTGGCGCTTTTGGCATTGGGGTTTTTGACCGCCTGGGATTCATCCAGGGCGAGCAGGTGAAACCGGGTTTTGGCCAGGTCTTGAAAATCCCGCTGAACCACGCCGTAACTGGTCAGTACCAGGTCTGCGTGGTTAATTTCCTCGCTGTCCCGGTTGGCACCGTGATGGATATGGACCGTTAAGTCCGGGGTAAACCGGCTGGCTTCGAGGTGCCAGTTGTGCAACAGGCTGGTGGGGCAGACCACCAGGCTGGGGGAGAGTTTATCCTCGAGCCGTTGCTTTTCCAGCTGGATATGGGCCAGGGTCTGCAGGGTTTTACCCAGTCCCATATCATCTGCCAATATGCCGTTGAGGCCGTATTCCCGGAGGAATTGCAGCCAGGACAGGCCGTGCTGCTGGTAGCTGCGCAGTTTTGCCTGCAACCCGCCGGGTGGTTTAACCGACTTCAGTCGTTTAAAACCTTTCAGCTTTTTGCCGAGGGCCAGCAGCTTTTCTCCACCGGACCAGGGCAGGCCAAGCTGGTCGTAGAGTTCCTGCCAGACCTGGGCATGGTAGTTCTGCAGCTGGTATTCGTTCAGTGGCCGTTCCCCGAACAGTTCCAGCAAGGTACCGGCAATCAGCCGTAACCGCTCGGCCGGCAGCTGGATGAATTTACCGCCGGGCAGGGCGATGGGAACCGGGGCATCGCCGGGCATGGCCTTTAGCTCATCCAGTGTCGGCAGCTGGTTTATCTGGCGGGCCAGCAGTGGTAGCAGGTCGATGGGTTGATCATCAACAGTGACGCCCAGGCGCAGGTTGAACCAGTTGTTTTCCGATTCATCCAGCTCAGCGTACCAGTCGTCGTCGGTGAGGGTGGCAAACTGAAACGGGAAGTTGTCATCCATGGTGACCGACCAGCCCTGTTCTTCCAGTTGCGGCAGGACATCGCTGACAAAACGTAACCAGCGGTTGCGGTATTCGCTGCCGGATATGCCGGTCACCAGGTCGTGCACATCCAGTTCGCTGATTTGGTGCACACTTTCCATATGGCGGATATGGGCAGGTGCAATAAAATCGGGCAATTGTTCCAGGGCGTGGTATTCGGCACTGCTCTGGCGGGGAATTATTTGACGGCTGTCGTCTGTCGGTTTCAGGGTTTGCTGGTGGCTGCCAAAGGGAATGGTCTGGCCATCGTAATCAAAGCTGACCCGGCCACGGGCCAGTCGGTCAGCGGATGTTTTCTTACCGTTGGCAATGCTGTCCAGCAGCAGTTGGGGTTTGGGGATGACCGTGAGCACGGAGACCTTTTCCGGTAACGGGATGATTGGCTTTTTGCTTTTGCCCTTTTTGCTGCCGCCGGTTTCACTGCTGTCACGGAACAGCGTTTTCAGGGTTTGGCTGGTGATGTCAATACCGGCCTCGTCCAGCGGCGGTGCGTCCAGCAGCAGGCCCAGCAGGGTTGGGTCCCCCAGTCCGGTCAGGTCCCCACAGTGAAACTGATCCTGTTGCCGCAGCAGGTAACAAGCTGGCTCTGAAGGAATCAGCTGCAGCGGCTGGCCATCGCTGGCAGCCACCAGGGAGGGGCGTTGCAGCCCCTGTTCATCCAGCTGCCAGCGGATTTCACCCCGGATGGCAGGCTGGCGAACAACCGGAAGTTTTAACTCTCTATCCACCATACAACGACCGGTGGCCATGATTTTTTCCAGCAGATCATGACCTTCCTCACCATTGAGGGTGATTATCCCCTGGTAAAGATCAATTTGTTTGTTGATATATGCCAGCTTGAGGATGCGGCGATCATTATCGGCCATACTGGCGGGCCAGTTGCCATGATGCAGGCAGTTGTAGGCACCACCATAGGGTGAGGGTTTACCAAAGCCGCCGCTTTTCAGATAGCGGGAGAGACAGACCTGGATGATTATGCCCCCGTGATAAGTGTTCTCTTCCAGAACGTAGAGCGCGATATTAGTGGCTTTGCCCTGTTCTGCCTGTTTTTTCTCCTCGCCATCCCGCTCTTTTACCGCAGTACTCAACCGTTGCAGCCAGTTATTACGCTGATCTTCCAGCTTTCTGGCCTGCTCCCTGGCGGCGTCTTGCGGTGATATTCCCTCGAACTCCCCGAGAAACTCCTCCACCATGGTTTCCAGTACATCACTGCTCAGGCGACCACCAAACTGCTCCTCCAGCAACCGTTTAATAGCGTTAATTTCAGCAACGGACGCCTTTGCAGGGTATGAAGCACCATGGATGTGGCCCAACCCCATCATTTGATTAAGGCGTTTGGCGCCGTATTTTTTCTCCCCCGCCAGCAGCAGCGCAACGGTATGTTTGCAGCTATAACCCAACGGGCAGGAACAGAAGCCCTCAAGGTTATCGTCTTCAGGATCATCGTTATCGTAAAAGAAAATCTCGACCTCGTAGGTTTTCCTGCCACTGCCGCGCACCAGGCCGTGCAGCTTATCACCATCTTCATCCAGTGCGAGCTGGATGACTTTGTTCTTTCTGAAATATTCCCGACCCTTTTGCAGGGTAGTTGGAGAAAACAGGTTGTTGAGAATAAGTTGGGTCATGGTTATTGGAATAATTGAAAATGGAATCATGGTGGACAATCCGGTTGATCGAAATACGGCCAGATAATCCTGGTATCCAATTCCTGTGAGACCGGCCAAGGTAGTATCGCAATACTTCGGACACTTTTTCTTGAAAATATCCTGTGATGCGTAAATCAGTGCATAAGTAGCTAACCATATGAAATCATATATTTCTGACTCCTTGTGCCGGCACT
>NZ_JAHHPO010000101.1 GCF_024606365.1 Endozoicomonas sp. ONNA2 | reverse complement strand
CTAAAAATTCCTGCTTCTTCGTCAAATAGCCCCGCTATTGAATCAGAAATTTTTAACCTCAATTTCTCGCAACCCTTGCTACGGGCGCTATTCTCGGACAGCCTTTGAATGAGAAACTTTTATCCGTGGGCTTTTTTGCCGGTCATGAGCGCTTTAGCAGTCAAATATGCGCTATTGGTTACGATAACCTGATTATCTACTGACAAAAGGTGATAACTCATGCCTGAACTTGGCGGCGTCAACGGACCGAACAACACTCAGCAAACCCCTGAGAGCGAGCAACCTGCAAAAGCTACGGAAGCAAAGAAAAGCTGGTTAACGCGTGCCGTTAACAGGGTTAAACCCAAGAAGTCGCTGGACAAGGCGGCCCAGCAAAGCAATGGCGTTGACAACAAATCATTGCGTTCCTATAAAAAAACAGCAAAAAAACCGACACCGATCAGGCTGCTTGCCGGGCTGCAACGTTATCAAGCTGAGCGAATCCAAACAGTTCTCGATGAGGCCCGTAGCGATCTGGTTATCAAGGGTTACACGGTTAAGGAGGCCTACTCAAAGGTGCATGAGTTTGCCAAGAGTTGTTACCGGCACGCCGACTTGCATCTGATAACTGAGGCCGTAGACAGGGAACCCTGGCAAAACTCTGACCTTAAAGAGTTGTTTGAATCGAGTATAACTCGACTGTTGGGCAAAGGGTACTCACCCAAAGAAGCCACAGAGTTTGCCAAAAGAGCGATGCTCCAGGGCGAAAAAAATGTGGCAACCGTCAATCTACTGATAGATGGGATGAAGGATCATTCAAGGCTTGGGCTTGAAAAATGCTATTCAGAGAATTCTGAATGGGCTATTGCCACATTTGAAAGTAAAGGTTATTCGTACTCTGAAGCCGTGTATAGGGTAGCGGATGCACTGCGACGATCAGGTGATGAGCTTTTCGATTTTCAGGAGTGGGTAAAGAAGACTCCGACCGCACAAGAGGCAAAAGAGGCAAAAACTCAATTCATAGACGATGAGCTTCGCCCCCGGATCATCGAGCATTTAGAGCAAAAAGGCTTGTCCACGGAAGAAGCGACGACAGCAGCGAATCAATTAATTGAACGATCCAATGGCGATATCAATCGGATGGCAACGGATGCTGTGCAGTTACCATCGAAAGATGCCAACCCTGTCGCAGGACAGGAAAAAGTTCAGGGTGGTCAGGCGCTGGCGTTGTTAGGGTTTTCCAAAGATATGGCAAATATTGGAGGTATTCAACCGTACACCCCCCCCCAACCGACCTTGAAGCCCTTGAAAAAAAGTTTGAGACAGCGAGTCATTAATAAATTGAATGAGAAACTGACTGCGCTGAAGAACTTCATGCTTGGTCCCCCTGCCAACCCGACCAGGAGCGCGGCAAAAAAAGCGTTAAGCGCCTATGACATTGGCTTGCCCCCCAGAAAGCTCGGAGTAATTGCTGGGTTGCAAATTTATCAAACCAGGAAAATACAAGGCATCATAGATCGCGCTGTCGAGGAGTTGTTGATCAAAGGCTACAGTCTTGACGATGCCCGTCAATTAGTGTGTGAGTTTGCCAGGCCCTGTGATATTGAGACTGATGCCGGTCTGATCACAGAAGCAGCAGAAACGTACCCCTGGCAAGACGCCGAGCGCGAGAAAGTGTTTCAGGAGAGTCTGACGATACTTCAGGACAAAGGGTACACTTTGTCAGAGTCGGAAGAATTGGCCAAAGAAGCACTTGGTCGGGGCCGCACTCTTGAAATAGTCAAGAGTTTGGTGGATGAAGTGCCGCACACCTCGCGACAGCTCTACGCAAAAAATTACCAGTGGGCCATGCGCGTTTTCATCAATAAAGGATACCCCCCTGAGCAAGCTGAAAAATTGATTGCTGAAAACCTGAGTCCGGTAGGTGATACCGTGTCCGAGTTTCAGTTGTGGGTTGAGCAGATGCCTGCTGCGCCGGGTTCAAAAGATACTTGACATCCAGGATTACGCATATTTCCAGGCAACCAGCTGTTTGGGTTTGCCTGTGTTCTCTTGATATTTTTTTTGCCAGTGACTGCAACCATTTCTCTGGAAACCGGTCTAAGGGGTTGTTTTCCATATGTAGTGATGAGGTCTTTGCAGTTAATGAAAGCTGTTGTTATTTCAGTTCTGCTTCTTGGTTGTTTTTTGATGATGGCTAATCTGGCACCGAGTTTGTTAACCAGTACACGACCTGATGATGAAAAGGATCCCAGAAAACTGAGCAGTGACCAAATCAAGCAGTCAATTACCCTGTTGATTGGTATGTTGGTCATCTTGATTCTGGTCATACATTATTGGCGATAGAGCGTGTTACCCCTTTTTCTTAAATTTTCAGTCAGGAGGTTGTCCGGGAATAGCGTCCGACTGGGCGTCCCCGACTGGGCGTCCCCGTAGCGACAATGGCAGAAAATTAAGGATAAAAATTTGGTTTTGTCAGGTGAATACCCAAAAGGGCACAAGTAGCGGGGCGATTTGCCGAAAAAAAACGGGATTTTTAGACCAATCTGCTGCCACCGCACGAGAGCATGGATACAGGAGCCAGAGCAACGCAGGAGCAGTTGCCGCGTAGGGCAGTCTA
>NZ_JAHHPO010001146.1 GCF_024606365.1 Endozoicomonas sp. ONNA2 | reverse complement strand
ACCGACTCTGCTCCCGTGTCACACCGTGTGCTTCGTGGTTCCAATTCAAGACCCGAAATACCTGGAAACCAACCCGCCTGCACTCGATCGCAGAAGCTAAAGAAAGAATGGACAATAGTTCTAACAGGAAGAATTCCTTAATGTCTACCCCAAGAATATAGCTACAGCGGGCAGTACTCCAACGGCGAACACCGGAAATTAGACCATGGTTTCTTTATTTAAAAATTTTCGCGAGAACTGCATTTTCGTAGTTAAAAAAAACGCATGCAATTCAAACTATTCTTACCACTGCGGAATAACTGGCTAATATTATTATTCTTTGATTAGCACTTTGCTGATTCAGAAAAAATAGTAAGACTAAAATTCAGGTATATAATTGAGGAATAAAAGTTAAGATTAAATACCAATAATATAAAGCTGAGAATTGAAGCTAAAAATAGAAATAAAGATAAAAATAAGAATAATAAAGCTGCGCATCACAAACGGTTAAACACATTCACCAGCTTTCCTATTTCTGACAAATAAGACAATGGACTGATAACACCATAATCAACTTTGTCACGAGGTACTGATTTTGATACGACAACCAGACATAAACCCGGCACGCATGGTCACCGACCCGCAACCGGTAACACCCCCTGAGCCGCAAGGCCGATGGCAAGGATTGGCAGTAGTTCGATTGGTTAAATTGTTCGGCAGTGAATGTATTCGGTCGCTTGACCCATTCTATCAACCACCCAATGGCCAACGGCCAGAGGGGGCTGAAGGCTCTGCAGTTGGCATTGGTTCTTCGGGTATAAAGCTTGGTTATGAGAGTGGTCATAACCTTGGTTTCACCACCCTGGCCGCCCGGGCGATAGCAGCCTATGCCAACCTGCCCCCGGAAATCAGTCAGGCGCTGGGCTACCTTGCCAACCTGGTGGCTGCGGGCCAGGCTGCCAGTGATCCGTTCAGGGACTGTCCTGAAACTGCTTCTGCGGTGTTGGCCAGTAAAGTAACAACCTTGCCACCCAGGCACGGAGGCACGGAGAAAAGCCAAGATCCTTGCTTCTGTGACTGCGGCACTCCGTGGGAAAAAGAGATACCCGAACCTGACACGCAAAGCGAAAATGCACCGGACAAGACTCCGGAAAACACCGAAGACAAAACCGGAAAAAACTCACGGGTCAGACGACAAAAGTCTGATAGATCAGTCACCGCAAGGCTACCGGCCAGTCAGTTGCCCAATGCCTCCCTGGCACTGGGGGCTTTGGCTGGTCTTTGTGCTGTGGGTGCGTCCTCGGCATCCGATTCTAACCATTGGCGGAATGTGACAAACGCCGAGGATCTGGTCAATATTTGTAACAACAAGAATCCATGCGATGGTAATTATCGTTTGATCAATAATATCAATGTCAGCCATTGGACCCCCATTGGTACAGGAGGCCGCAGACCAAGATCATTTAAAGGTCGTCTGGACGGCTATGGTTTTAACATTAGCAACCTCAACGACTGTCTGGTAAACCATCTGGGCGGTAAAGGCCAAATTTATAACCTGACCTTGAGTAAGGCCAATATAAATTCAAACGGTCCGGCCGGGGTAGTGGCTTGTCAAATGTCAAAAAAGGCCATTATCAGTAATATCAGGGTTAAGAGTTCTAATGTTACTACCAAAGGTGACCAATCAAGCGCAGGTATTGCCGCGGGCACTAACGAAGGAACTGTTAAATATATAACAGCAGAAAACTGCCATGTTACTACCAAAGGGGATCAATCAAACGCAGGTATTGCCGCGGGCACTAACGAAGGAACTGTTAAATACATAACAGCAGAAAACTGCCATGTGAAAACCGGCGGTTCGAAAGCATATGCCGGTATTGGTGCCGGATACAATGTTAATGGAAGAGTTATCAACACGGCTGCAGTGGACTGCACGGTGAATACTGACAATAAGGAAGCATATGCCGGTATTGGTGCCGGATACAATGATAATGGAGAAGTTATCAACACAACTGCAGTGGACTGCACGGTGAATACTGACAAAGAGGTAGCACATGCCGGTATTGGTGCCGGGGATAATTATCTAGGAAAAGTTATCAACACTTTAGCGGTCAAAAATTGCACTGTGGAGACCACCGGAAAAGGTGCACATGCTGGTATTGGTGTTGGAAAAAATTCACGAGGATCTGTTGACAAAACGACCGCAGCGAACTGCACAGTGAAAACTTCAGGTGGATATTACGGTGATGATCCACATGTCGGTATTGGTGCCGGGAAAAACGAAAAACCAGGAACTACTCACATTACCAAGGTGATCAACAGCACTATTCAAGGTAAAAAACCGTGTATCAATGTTCCGAGGAAGGAAATCAATGACAGGTGTGAGGATATCAAAGGAAGAGATAAACCAGTCATTTGTAATCTCAAGATTAACAACCAATCAATGCCCAATAGCACCAAGAACGACTGTTCAGCTCTGTGTAATGAAGTTCGTGAAAAAATTTCATCCCTGAAAATTAAAAACCTGGCATTGCCAAATTGCCCGGCAGAACAGTCCACTGATACCCCAACAACAAGCAGCAACAGGACCCTTTCCGGCCCGGGCTCTGCTAACACCACAACCCCAATCACCCCAACTCCAGTGCCAGGCAACAACACGACCTTTTCCGCCCCGGGCTCCCCTGTCACCCCTACTCCAGCCACCGTAACCACATTATCCAGCAACAGCACCACGCCAGGTTTTACCCCATTTGCCGCACCAACAACGCCAGCGGCTCCACTAAGCCCTGCCATCCTGGCCTGTATCGCTCTGGGTACCGGGGTAGTTTTGCTATTCGGTCTCGCGGGTGCGTGCTTTTACCACCATCGCCGCCAAAAATCATTGACCAGAGCCGGCGTTACGCAACCCATGGCGGATTTGTTCGGCAGCCTGAGCTGGACTGCCATATCGACGCCTGCCATCAGTACCCTACCCATATCTGAGAACAGCAGCCAGGACCTGACTGGCAGAACGACGCCTGCCATCAGCACCCTATCCCTATCTGAGAACAGCAGCCAGGACCCGACTGGCAGAACGACGCCTGCCATCAGTACCCCATCCATGTCGGAGAAAGATAACCTGAGTCGGGTTGACCAAAAGACCCCTGTGTTTTCCCATGAGCACTCCCCATTGTTGCGAGTCAACCAGGAAATCTCAGATAGCTACATTTCCATGGTGACGTTTGGCAAAGAACCTGACCAACCGCTGTACTCGAATCAACCGTACACGCCTGAATATGACCAAGGCATTCATCCACTCATGCAGCGCGAACAGGCAGGTATGGAGCCATGGTACAGTAAATCCACAACCAACATTGAAGAAGATTCTGACCAACCGGTGCTCTTGAATGAACTCAGAACGAGGGACAATTTTATGGATTATGAGCGAACTACATTTTAATAGTAAAGGCGCATGTAATTAAAACGATGCTTACCACTGCCATATAACTGGCTACAATCAATGCTCCTGGATTAACTCCTGCACTGATTCCGAAAAAATAAGAATAAACAGGGTAAGAATAACGCTCATCATAAACACTTAAACCCCACTCTCAAGGTGGAGACAAGCTTATACCTCAATGGCACTGACTTAAGCTTGAAAGCCCCGCAAAAATTGAGATTGTTACAGGTTGGAAATTTGAATTGGAACCACAAGGCACACAAATGCCCACGGCGCGTCAAAATATTTGGCGCCCCCCCAAGGATGAAAAATAATTAAGCAAAATATTTTCTCGGCAAGGAACACAAAGGAAAAGCAACCGTCCTTAAGCTCTTCATGACCTTTGCGGTTCCATCCTTAACGTCCTGAAGCGGGGAGTAAACGCTGAATGTCTACCCTGAAAAACACCGCCTGTGTTTGACCGACAACGGACTGATAACACCGAAAGCAACTTTGTCACGAGGTACCAGATTTTGATACGCCAACCAGACATAAACCCGACAGGCATAGTCATCGACCCACAACCGGTAACCACCCCGGAACCCAACGGCCGCTGGCAAGGATTGGGAGTGATCAAATTGGGCAAATGGGGCAGTGAGTTTGTTCGGTCGCTTAATCCATTCTATCAACCACCCAATGACCAACCGCCAGTGCGGGATGCCCCTCACATTGATTACCCGGGCCAGAGCGGTCATTGCCTGCCGCTCACCACACTGGCTGTACGGACGATAGCAGCCTGTGCCAACCTGCCCCCGGAAATCAATCAGGCGCTGGGCTACCTTGCCGACCTGGTGGCTGCGGGTCGGGCTGCCAGCGATCAATTTGACGCAACGGTCTCCTCCGCCAGGGAACCCGGACTTGACACGCACCGGAAAAACCCACCGGACGCCACGTTGGAAATCACCAAAGACAAAAGAAGAGCCTCACAAAACCCACGACAACCGCCTGATAAAACCGCCACCGCAACGCTCTATGCCAACCACTTGCC
>NZ_JAHHPO010000006.1 GCF_024606365.1 Endozoicomonas sp. ONNA2 | reverse complement strand
TTGGTAGCTATGAGGTGCCGGCGCTCCTGATCACCATTGGCCGGGATACCGTCAAGTTCAAACCTTCGGGTACCATGTACTTTGGCTGTAAAGGTTCGCTGACCGTTGAGGGACCTTATGGTGATATTGAACTTTCGCGCGTAACCCGTGACCGTGTTGAAGGTGCGGAAATAAATTCAGCCATTGCTTCCGGTTGGGCCTGGTGTATCGAAACCCAGGGTGAAAACAAGCCTGTTTTTAACTTGTTGAATGAGGGTTCTTTTACGGATGCGTTGTTAACTATTGTTGAAGCGCATGGTGCCTGATACGTGGTTCGCGTTCCGTTGTCCGTAGATGCTTTTTCAGAGACCAGTGTACAGTCACCGGTTTTGCGGTTGGTGGATATCCAGCGGTATCACTTCACTTTGTTGCAGGCTCTGGATCATTATGAGACTGGGTTGCTGGAGCGGCATACTGGTAATGCAGCAATGATCCGCAATGTTCGCTTGACGTTACGAGCCATTCGTCTGGAGCTTGAGCGGCACAGTTCGCTATCGGCCCTTGCGATGTGTGAGGCACGAGTGCGGTTAGATTATCAGAAACGCTGTCGAAAGCGTTTTAAAGATGCAGTATCCAGGGCTTTGCGGGATCTTTACCAGGTGAGAGGGCGACAGGTCCGATGGGATGATCTGTTGGATGTCTGGAAGTCTCATCAATTGGATCCCGCTAACCGTCGGGTGATCGGGGAGCTTAAATCGGCTTACCACTACCGGCATTGGCTGGCCCATGGCAGATACTGGCCATTGCCCCAGACATTTACTTATGGTCAGGTGTATCGGGTTGTCGAGGCGTTTCTGGATCTGGCAGGGCTGGGGTAAGTTTTCGACAAGTCGGATTTGTATCGGTTTCTTAATGCCCTGGCAGCCTGTATGTTTGCCACAACAGTGCCCGGTTCCACTCCTCAAGCTTGATCTTGAGTGCATGCCCGGGTCTTCTATTTCCAGCTTAGGATTTGTCCCGAAATAACTTCCACATTTGGCAAAAAGCCGCCGCCTGCTTCCCGCCACCCGCTGCCCGCAGAAGCACACACGGGCAGCGGGAGGCGGGCAGCGGGTAGCGTCCTAGGGAAAAATCATGAAAGCCCCCGAAGCCATTGGGCTCAATGGCTATAAGGACATTCCCTTATAGAAAAAAATATACATCCAGTGCCTTATATAAAAAAGATTTGGATGTTCTTGAAATGAATGCATTTGATTTAATGAATAGGCTATCTGTTATTTATGACGCACGTCAACAATGGAAAGTAGATCATAAACTTGCTGATATTCTGCTCTTAGTCATTTGTGCAGTCATTGCAGGGCGCTAGAATCGGCTGTACGGACATTCATTGAATCACGAATTCATGCTTCTTGATGCTTTTATCATAACCATTTCTGATTACCACTGAAGCTACGTTTGCTTTTAGCAGGGCGGTTGCCAATTAATCA
>NZ_JAHHPO010001145.1 GCF_024606365.1 Endozoicomonas sp. ONNA2 | reverse complement strand
TAGTAACTGTCCACTTAGCCAGAAATATACGATTCCATTTGGCCAACTACTTAGACAATATTCAGTTCCTGAATCGCAGAATGGTTGCATCCTCAGCAGAGCCATTCTCTTGAGAAGATGTGCCAGTGGATTTACATTTGTCGGGCATGTAGCCGACCCGTTCGGACGCTGGCAGGTGTTCGTGTTCATAAACAATCACCGCCTGCAGGCTGGCATCCCGCTCTGCTTCGCTCATGGCCCGTCCATCAGGCCATTTACCCAGTTCAAGGGCCTGCTTTAATGCCTGATGGATAGCAGGCGTCATCTTTGCCAGAAAAGCATCTAACTGCATGGTGGCCAACCCTTTTCAATCCTTTTCGATATGTCTTTCTTTAAACAGCAAACCGGCAATGGCACCGAGCAAACAACCTGCCACAAGGCCTCCGGTATGGGCTGCATTGGCCATATTACCAAAACCAATGCTGCCCAGGATGTCGGTATAGCCAAGGACCAGCCACGTCAGCATAAAGCCGTAGTAAAACGGCGGGAGACCAAAATGCCAGTGTCGGTCAACCTTTTCCCGCGTCATGCAATACCCCATCAGGCCATACACAACACCGGAAAAGCCACCAAAAATAGTATCATCCCCACCCCAGAAATACTGGGCAAAATTGGAAATCACCGCAGTAAACACGATGATGGCCAGCAGGTGAATACCCCCCTGACGAGTCTCCAGCCGACTGCCAAAAATATAAAGCGCCAGCATATTGAAGGCCAGATGCGTCAGGCCAAAGTGGAGAAAGACCGGACTGAACAGACGCCAGTATTCCCCCTGATCAAGCCCCATGCCCAAACTGCCAAAGTAGAGATAACCATTGGCCACCTCAAACGGAATAAAGGAAAACCAGGCTATTGTGTGCCAGTCGGTACCAGCACGAGTGATCAGCACTACCACCATAGAGGCCAGCATAAACAGCAAGGTGACCGGCATTTTCTGCCAGGAAATGTGCTTTAGAAAACCACCCGCATTCACTCCTTTTTTGGGGGGAGCTGACGGTAATGTCAACTCCCCGGACTGCCATTGCTGGTAAAGGTTGGCCACAATGAGAGACATTTCCTCATTCTCAGTCCAGACCACCTGTTTGCCTGACTCTTCTGTGACCTTATGGGGAATACCCCGGGTATACAGAAAGTAGGACAGGTCGCTCAGGTTAATGTCTACGGGGAGTTCCAATGCCCTATGCATAACGTGAAAAAAAGTCCTTATGGAAATTAACAGCGTTCTTCCTGATAGTTCCAGCGCAACTTGGAACGACAGGACTCATAAAAATTATGGTTCAAAGGGTGCAATAGCTTTAAACGCTGAGACTTCTTATGAATTGTAATTTCATCACCCGGTGCCGAGGTGATATGAATCTGTCCATCACAGCTGATCTGCGGGGATATGGTGTTTTCATGGCGAATTACCAGTTTCAGCTCGCTATCGCCATCCACCACCAGGGGGCGATTGGTTAACATGTGGGGGTACATAGGCACCAGAACAATGGCGTCCAGCCTGGGGTGCATAATGGGACCACCGCCGGACAGCGCGTAGGCGGTTGAACCGGTTGGTGTAGCAATAATCAATCCGTCTGCCCGCTGTTTGTAAACGAACTGCCCGTCGATATAAAGCTCGAATTCAATAATCCGGGTCGACTTGCCGGGATGGAGCACCACATCATTCAAGGCATCCCCCTGGCCAATAATTTTACCCTGGCGGCGGACGCGGGCTTCAAGCAGAAAACGGTGCTCGGCCAGGTAACGTCCCTCAAGCACTTCGGCAAGCTGGTCATCCAGCTCATCCGGGGAGATATCGGTTAAAAACCCCAGGCGCCCGCGGTTAATACCGATCACGGGAATATCGTATAGCGCCAGTGTCCGGGCAGCGCCCAGCATGCTTCCATCCCCCCCCACGACGATCACCAGGTCACACTGCTGCCCCATTTGCTCACGACTGATCATGGTGTAGCCTGGCAGCAGACTGCCCAGCTGCTCATCCAGAATAACGGTCACCCCCTGCTCCTGCAGAAAGTCGGCCAGATGCCTCAGAGTATCCTGCACCTGAACACGCCCCTGGCGGCCGGTTACTCCGACAATTTTGAAGTGTTCCATAAACTCAGTAATGTCGCCCCGGAATGAGAGTTAGTATACGTTAGTCATGAACAGAATTTTACATCAAAGCATACATGATACTCTTTAGCAGGTTCTACAACAGGTTCCAAAACAGGTTCCACAACAGACAGCAGAATGGACATCCACCCAAAATGGCAATGATCGTTCAATTAGCCAGAGTCACCGATATCAATGATTGTTTTTGATCGTTACTTAAAATGCTATTAATAACCTTTGTAGCGTACGTCTCCAGGCATTCCCGTTTGCCATTTTCCAGTGGCACGCAAAGCCCGGAAATACCATCGCCCCGGATCGCCATCAGCAGGTTTCGTTTGACCTTATCCCTGAAGGGACCGGCCATGACCAGACTCAGGTAATCCCTGACGCACGCCTCATGGCCATTTTGCAGCGCCTTTAATAGCCCCGGCAAACCCTTATCGGATTTCGCCATCAGCAGATTCAATTTGAACTCGTCGCTGAAGAGGCTGGCCAGGACCCGATCCAGGTAAATCTTCACGCACTCCCCGTGGCCGTTTTGCAGTGCCACGAAGAGCCCGGGAAGACCGCTGTCGGATTTCGCCATCAGCAGGTCCTGTTTGACCTCGTCGCTCAGGGAGCTGGCCAGGATCTGATCCAGGTAACTCTTCACGCACTCCCCATGGCCGTTTCGCAGTGCTACGCAGAGCCCGGGAAAACCCCCGGGGGATTTCGCCATCAGCAGATTCAGTTTGACCTCGTCGCTCAAGGAACTGGCCAGGACCCGATCCAGGTAACTCTTCACACACGCCACGTGGCCGTATTGCAGTGCCACGTAGAGCCCGGGAAAACCGCTGTCGGATTCCGCCATCAGCAGGTCCTGTTTGACCTTATCGCTCAAGGAGCTGGCCAGGACCTGATCCAGGTAACTCTTCACACACTCCCAGTGGCCGTGTTGCAGTGCCACCAAGAACCCGGGAAAACCTTCGGGGGATTTCGCCATCAGCAGGTCCCGTTTGACCTCCTCGCTGAAGGGGCTGGCCATGACCAAATCCAGGTAACGCTGCACACACTCACCGTGGCCATTTCGCATTGCCATGAATAACCCGGGAAAACCACAGTCGGATTTCGCCATCAGCAGATTCAGTTTGACCCCGTCGCTGAAGGGGCTGTCCATCACCCGATCCCAGTAACTTTTGACGCACTCACCGTGGCCATTGTGCAGTGCTGCGTAGAACCCGGGAACACCATCGTTGGATTTCGCCATCAGCAGATTCAGTTTGACCTCGTCGCTCAAGGAACTGGCCATGACCCGATCCAGGTAACTCTTCACGCACTCAACATGGCCGTTTTGCA
>NZ_JAHHPO010000100.1 GCF_024606365.1 Endozoicomonas sp. ONNA2 | reverse complement strand
GCAGAGTGACTGGTCACTTAGTCAGAAAATATGATTTCATTTGGTTAACTACTTAAATAGGCTCCATCAACATGAGTTCCCTCTTTAGATAGCTTTAGCTTGTTAGTTGCTCCGAAACTTACATAAAAGCACTCATAAGGGAAATCAATAGATTCTAAAGGAATGGAACCTGCATCTGTTTGTAAAAATTCCTCAATAATCTCATCACTAAGATGAAAAATGTTTCGGCCATAGGCACAAAATGCGCTGTAGTACGATGCAATTGATTGCTCTTTCATTAGCCACTTTTTAAAAAACATGTTGTAAGCAAGATGAGGAAAGATTACTGAAACAGTGGACAACGGGAAGTGCTCTGTCTTTTTTAAATCTAAATCGTCTTTCATCTGAAATCACACTGAAACATTAGTCACTGGAGTGGATGCAGCAACCTGAACTCAGGGCAAGGGTTCAGGCAGGGCTAAATAAAGGAGAGGCGAGAAACAACCTTGCCAGAGCTGTATTTTTCAACCGTCTTGGAGAAGTCAGGGATAAGTCGTTCGAGAATCAAAGTTACAGGGTATCTGGCCTTAATCTGGTCGTTGCCGCCATTATTCTCTGGAACACTGTTCACCTTGAAGAAGCTATTACTAAAGTGAAAAAGCAGAAAAAAGTGCCTGAAGAGTACCTGAGCTATCTATCTCCCCCGGGGTGGGAACATATCAGTTTGACAGGTGATTACATCTGGAGACTGAAGACCTAATAAATGATGATTTATAGTGATAATGGATAAGCTTAATCCCATGATTACCAAGGATTTTAGCCTATTAGCGTACGATTTTTTCCTTTCTATAGCGTGACCCCTACAAGGCTGTCAAGAACGTGATTGTTGGCTTTTCTGTTAGTATTTATAACCCGGTTGTTATGGGAACAGGGGTTAAACCTGCTGTAGTATTGAATGCAGAAATTGCACTGAATCAAAGGCAATTATTATTTCTGATAAATCTAATGGAAGTCCATGGAGGGCTCTTATGGACGCTATCGGCGCTTTACCCCCGAGTTATGATTCAAATATCGAAGAATTTACCCGTTGTGAAAGTCAATTTGCAGGACGGAAGACCTCTGAATCCGAAGCCACAAGACAGACTGAAAGTAACAGATCATTCGATGAAACGCCCTCACTCAAGGATCGTTTAATCTATCCATTGTATGCCGCCAAAAATCGGATTCTGAAAATCGCTGGTTTTGGTGCAAAAGCTGGCATTTTTACGCCGATGATCGCTGCAGCTGCTATTTGTGGTCTTGCCGGTAACATTATTGGTACTACCGTAGGTAGTTTAGTTCAAAGTATATTTTTCATGAACTCTGATATATCTGCGAGTAAGACTGGTACTCTTGTCGGATTAATTATCGGTGGTGTACTCGCCCTTCCTGCTGCTTTGGTGCTTGGTGCGGTTGCTGCGGCTGCTTTTGCTGTGATTGGCCTGGCTGGTAGCGTGTTCACATTACCTGTTGATGTCTATCATGCCATCACACTGGATAATAAAGCGGACCTGCACCCCGAGCCGGTGCGGGTAAAGGATATATTGCATGAAATTAAACGGACTGATCCCGGGGAATTTTTTGGCTTTTCCTCATTTTGAGTTGGTGAATCGATAAAATCACCCACTCAAACAGGGGAAGCTCCAATTTTTTTAAATCCAAATAACGAAAGACACCCCTGAATTCAAGCCATAAGTTTCTTGTCCGGGAATATTGGGTGTCATTACTCTTGATTTTAATAATGCAACTATTGACGTCCAATCCCGTTAGTCTTCAGTGGTCCGGTAAACACCATATCCTGAATGAAGACTGCGCCAATCACCCTTCGACTCCGCCTGGGAGGCTGTCCGAGAATAGCGCCCGTAGCGAGGATTGCG
>NZ_JAHHPO010001144.1 GCF_024606365.1 Endozoicomonas sp. ONNA2 | reverse complement strand
GTTCAATAGTAATTCGGCCTTTTTTTCATTCAATCTCTGGGCCATTTTTTGCAGAGCTGCCTGGAAAGTAGTGGTATCAAGTTTTGCCCCATAGTGCGTTTTGAATTCTTCAGCAGCCTCAAGTTTACCTTTGAGAACACTGATTTGCATGACCGCATTGACCAGCTCAGGTGCCCGGATTCCGCTGTCCAAAAAGGCTTTGACAAAGGTTATCAGTTGTGCATATCTGGGTGGACTCATCTCAAGGGGACGGAGTAAGACTTTTTGCAAGACATTACCCAGTATCGTTCGGGCAACCCCCTGAGAGGCCGGGTCGGACGATGACAATTCAAGTAAACGCCCGACCTGGTGGGCATTCAGGGTTTCTGCGGCCTTTTCCAGGGCAACTTTCAGAAGATCCGTGGTCAGGATCGCCCCATGGTCATTGATCAACCTCTGGCTCAGAGGGAAGTTCCTGTTACGGATGGAAGTTTCCAGTATCACCTGGATTTCGGGATCCAGTGGTACTTCAGCATCAGGCGATAAAGGCGAACCTGGCAATGGCATCCGGCCCGGTACTTCAGCAATGAATGAGGATTGTCTGATCGGGGTATTTTGCTCGCCCTGATGCGTTTCAATCATCGGCTGCAGGTCAGCGGTTTCAGCACGGCTACTATTATCAATGATCAGCTCGGTTCTGCATTGTGGGCAATCCAGGACGTGTTCATGGATTCTGTATCTTTCCGCCAAGGCAGCTGAGCCAATTTTCCAGTCTTCAATGCATTTTTGGTGAAATGCATGGCCACAGCGAGCAACAACGATTTTCTTTTCAAATTCGTCCAGGCAGATGGGGCATACGTCCTGGTCGTCACTACTGATGCCGGACGAGGAAGCAGCCAGTGAAGACAGGGCAGACGATGAGGTAGCATTGATCGCTTGCATAATTAAATGCTCTTGAAAATGTATTTCCAATTCAGACAGCAATGGCAGCGAAAAGTTTCAGAAACCGCCTGGGCAGGGCAATCTCTGGTTGCCCTCAATCAGCCATTTCCAGAATTTTCGTAATGGCTTGTTCCGGATATGTTGTTCAATACGCTCTTCAACTTCTGATGTGGCTGCTTTCCCACCCAACAGCAGCCATTGTTTTGCCTGGGTCAGATCATTGTCAGATACCGCAGCCATTAAATTTTGGTCAAGTTTGTCCTGGGGATAAAACCGCGCCAATACTATATCGTCTTCCGAAACCTGGTAATAATTATGTCTCGCAGCGCATCCTGGCACTTCATCCAGAAATTTGACGTCTGTTCGACCACCAAATTCAATTCAGGCCTGGATATTCTCAGCAAACGTTCGCAAAGCCATGGAACGTCTCAGGCAGTGATGCAGTTCCGGTTATTTCAGACTCACCTGAATTTATTATATAAGTCTTAAGAGTATCTAAATTTTCAGCTCCAGAACTCTTGAATATTTAAAATAGGCTCGCACTTCCCGCATCGCACGGGCTTGCTTTTGCGCAAGCCCGGGGCCCTGTCTGTGTTGATAGGCTGATAGTTCAGCAAGAGAGAGATTAGCAACATTGTCAGGTAGCATCTTCAGGTCCTCAAGCAAAAACACACGCCCATAGTAGACCAGGTTTCTGCAAAAAGTTTCCTGAATTCATCTCACAACAGCGAAGTGAAGAAACGGTCAACTATTTCGGTAGCTGGCCCGTAATCCTGTTCATCAAACAAGGAGCCGTGATTGCCGGGCTCAAGATTCAATTCCACCGTCTTTGCTCCAGCTGCAGCCGCCTCCTGAAAGAACCCGGCCGCAGGATAGACGTTCCCCGACGTACCAATGGAAACAAAGAGATCACAGACGGACAGCGCCTGATAAATCTCATCCATCTGTAAAGGCATCTCACCAAACCAGACAATATGTGGGCGGAGATTACCGGCAACACCACAACATTCACATCGAGTATCGACGGTAACATCCTGATCCCAATAAAAAACCCGCCCTGTCTCCTGGCAGTGAACTTTCAATAACTCGCCATGCATGTGAATCAGCCGCTTGCTCCCTGCCCGCTCATGGAGATCATCAACATTTTGCGTCACCAGAAGAAAACTGCTGGAGAAATGACGTTCAAACTCGGCAAGCACCTGGTGAGCACGGTTTGGTCTGACTGAGTTCAGCTGTCGCCTTCGGTCGTTATAAAAGCGTTGCACCCGTGCGGGGTTTCGAGCATAGCCTTCAGGGGTTGCCACATCCTCGACAGGATGATTCTCCCAGAGTCCGTCATTGGCCCGGAATGTTCTGATTCCGGACTCGGCAGAGATACCCGCGCCGGTCAGTACAACAATGGACGAATAGCGCAAATCAACCTCCCAGGAAATCAATGACGGTATTTGGCGGTGAAATGTATGGTTTTACTTGTGTCGCCAGCAACCTCAACACGAAGCAGATCCGGCTTTTCGAGAGTGGCTCCCTTAACACTGTCGATCTTTATCAGGTTGGGGTCACGTTCTCTTATTAGCAGCGAAATACTGTCTTTCTGGTCATTAGAGACCGTTGCCTGCCATTTTACCAGCAGCTCTTTAACGCTCTTCTGTTCAACATCAAGACGGTTTCGTTCAACACGAACGGCCAGTGCCTCCCCCATGGTCAACCAGGCGTTATCACCCGCAGTGGTTTTGGATAACCATGAGTGACCACTGATGATATAGCCACCATCGGGATCCGACTCATACATACGGACCTGTGCAGGCGGGAGATCCAGGGGGGCCACAAATTTCCAGGTCAGTCTGGGACGCTCAGCCATAAAAGTCCTGCCACCGGTGGAACGGCCATATACATCAAGGGTATACAGCTTTTCAAGATGCAGTGCTTCTGAGAAAAGATCCATCAGCTGCCTGCTATTGGCGGGAAGAACTGTGTCCTTTGGCAAGGTGGTCAGCAATACTTCACCGACACGCTCTGCGTAGTCACCGGCATCTGCCATAATCGATGCTTCAGGCATCCGGCTCTTCCGGTAAAATCCGGGAACGCTGCCTTCACCACCGGCTACAAGACGAATGGTTGCCTGCTCATAGCTGACACTGGAGCTGTTGGTTATCAGCGTTTTTAATGCCAGACGTCCCTGGTTGTGGGATAAGAGCGTTAACCGGTAATGGCTGTCATAGCTTAATTGGGGGGTAATATACGAGAGCTTCAGAGGACCACTGACCGGTTGTCGGCCAAAATCTGCCTGGACATATTTGAGATTTTCGCCCAGCCCCTCTGTCACGGCCCGTGACAGTATTCTTAACCCCTGGGGATCATGATAATCAATAAAATACTGACGGCCATTGTTGCCTTCCACCAGCCCGATACCCTGCTGATAGCTGACCAGTTTTCCCTGTATGGCAACGTTGAGACCGCCACCAATCAGTTCAACATTTTTGCCGACCAGGTTCCGGTAGTAATTATCCCGGTCCAGGCCGCCCTGGTACCAAAAGACGTCCGCAGGCCGGTAAACCGTTTCAGCATCAATGTATTCAAGGTTCAGGCTGCCATCAAGCCAATTGATCGGCAGGCCGGCAATCGCCAGGCGGCCCTGCCCATCGGGTCGGGCATTGAACGTCTGGCTGATCAGGGCTTTATCACTGTAGAGCGTCACTACCGTTGACTGTGGCTGCGCCACGTTCAGTCTGCCCGGTAATGTCTCGCCCGAAGCCCTGGTAACCAGAAAACCTGATACCAGCAGAACCAGTAATGAGTGCTTGAACATATGAGCCCCGTATACATCGCTCAATGGCTATGCGCCGTTTTATCAGAGGGACTGCAGCCCCCCTGATGTCATCCGTTAAATTGCCAGAAAGGGTTTGCCATCTCCAGACTTAATGCCTGCCCATAGCCTGGTACAATGACCTGTTTTTCAGTAAACACCAGGTCAGAACCCGCGAGTACCTCCTCGCCAAACTGATAAATGGGGCTTGCTTCACCCCTCTGGCAGCGCTGTTCATAGTCATCCTGCTGACGGGTGACTGACTCGTTTTTCTGTTGCCATTGCGTCATGGTCTTATCGCCATGGCGGGCTTTCAGCATTTTTCGGGTTATTTCCGGGCTGAGCAGCAGGGCTGTGGCATTGTTGCCACCAAAACCCTTGGCATTAATCAGGGCAAGATCCATCTGATCAACTCCGGTTTCCAGATGATTCAGCAGAATGTTGAGTTTTTCCGAGTAAACGTCTTCAGCCAGAGCATTGATCGTTCTGATACCGGGAATAAATCCATGCTGCCAGACACCGAGCGTCGCCATAATCTGATCACCGCCTGCGGCACCAATGGAATGGCCAACATAACTTTTAACCGCCGCCACCGGCCAGCTTTTCATACCGAATACTTTTGCGGTTTCACTGAGAATCTGCGACTCGGTCACCCGGTTCTGCGGTGTTCCTGTGCCATGGGCCTGAACAAAACTCCGATAACGAAGGGCATCCTCCCCAGCAATGGCTCTTCCCAGGGCGGCAGCCCGGGCGACGGTCAGATGATTACCGGCTCCCGGGGCAGAAATAGATTTCTTGAAACCATCCGCATTAATAAAAACATCAGCCACCGATCCCAGGATCCCGGCACCACACTCAAGGGCCAGTTCGTCATCCATCAACACCAGAAACTGGCTGGATTCGGCAATGGTGAAACCGGCATTCTCAGCAAATGGGCGACAGGCTGTTCGCCAGTCCGGATGGTCAGAATCCGATAAACCATCCAGTTTCCGCAGTGCAGCGTCAGTGGTCAAAGCCCCCATGGTGGAATAACCTTCCATGACTTCCGGGGTAATTGGCGCTTCACTGTTGCCCACAATCACCAGACGACGGCGGCCAGTGCGAATTTCAAAAGCGGCCTGCTCCAGGTTGTAAAGCATGGTGGCACAGGCTCCCATACTGGTCCCCGTGCCACCCACAGAGCCAAGGATATAGGCATTGATAAAATCCGCCGACATCTCGGCAAAACCCAGTGGACACTGCTTGGAAGTCACCCGCTTACCCAGCAAACGGGACTGCAGCAAGCCCCCGTTGCCATTAAAATCCAGTTGACTCATGGCACTGCCGGAATAAACCGCAATAGCTTCAGGGCTTAGTTTCTGCTTGATCTTATGCCAGTCCATACCGGAAGAATAAATCGCATCGGATGCACCGAACACGGTCATGGTCAGCGATCTGGGGTGATTTCGCGACGGGTACAGTTTTTCCGGAGCAAACCCGCTGGGCAGCTGGCCCGCTGTACTGACCAGAGATTCACGGGTTGCAGGAATCATTAACCGCTGGCCAGCGTCGGTTCTCACCTTGATTTGGCCATTTTCCAGTTTTTCTAATTGCCAGCCATTGGGCAGTGGGTTGGGTAAACGACGCCCCTTAAGAATAATTTCCGACCCTGACTCAGCCTGAATAGCATGATGAACGGCTATGGCCTTATGATTAAACAGGTTGTTTTCCAGCTGTCGAATCAATGTGCCTGACAGAATGTCTTCCCGAGGGCTGCCTGGTGGCAAATTTCTCAGGATTTGCAGCGCAGCAAGGGTATCACGCTGCGACCGGTCATTCAGGCATTCCAGCACCAAACGACGGTAACCATGAAAACCAGAGGTTCTTCCAGCCGGGCTGACCCCACCTTGAGCAACGATAACGGGTAATCTGGACAAACCACACTCCTGTATAACAACAGAATTACCTGCCACTCAGATTCTGGGCAGAGATCAGCTTGTTATGATTGCAAATCAAGAATCAAACGAAGTTGGCACTAGTTTAATGATTTCGTGATAAAGTTAACCGGATGAAAAAGACAGAAATGCTGACAAAAAAGACATACCGCTGAGTTGTTATCCTATGTTTCAACAACCTCCTCCAATCGAGTTGAGCCGCGTACTGATACCCATGGTAGAGCATATGATCAGTACCAGTGTGACATTACCGCTTGAAATGCTTGAAGCGGCAATGACATACACTCGGCTATTGGCAAATAAAAAACCGATTGAAGTTCATTTCTGTGCCAGAACGCCCGATCCCGTCACCACCACCGGCGGCCTGAGACTGACGCCTGACAGAACCTTCAAGCAGAGCGGCCGTGGTGATCTGATCCTGATTCCTGCGCTCTGGCGCAACCCCATTCCGGTGGTCAGGAAACACCCCGAAATCATTGAATGGTTAAAATACCAATACCATGCCGGTGCCGTATTTGCCGCAGCAGGCACCGGGGTCGCGTTTATGGCAGAAACCGGGTTTCTGGATCAAAAACCAGCCACAACCCATTGGTTTTACATGGAAAAGCTACAACGTTTCTTTCCCGGTGTGGAATTCAAACCCAACCACCTGATCACCCGGGCAGGTCGTATTTATTGTGCTGGCAGTGTCAATTCGGTCGCTGACCTGATGGTGCATATGATTGGCGTTGCCCTTGGCGAATCAATCGCCCAGAAGGTTGAGCAGCAGTTCTCCCATGAAATCAGAAAACCCTTCAAAGATACCCATTTTGCTGAAGATCATACCACCGCCCATCAGGATGAAGTGATCGTCTCACTGCAGGACTTTATCCACCATCATTTTGCCAGTGAAATATCTCTGGCGGCCCTTGGCAAACTGTCGGGTTTGAATGCCCGGACCCTGAATCGCCGCTTTCAACAGGCAACTGGTTCCCCGCCCATGGAGTATGTTCGCAAAATCAGGCTTGATCAGGCCAGTGATCTGTTAAAAAATACCAATCTGGGTATTGCCGAAATAGCCCTGCAGGTAGGATATGCCGACGCCGATTATTTTTCCAGATTATTCAAGCGACGCTACCAGCTCAGGCCTTCTGAATTTCGCAGAAGTGTCCGGGGCAAACTGTTCTATCTGAATGACACCACTATGGAATGATCACACTAGACTCCGGAAAATTCCGGGGTATTGGAGACTCTCTTCGATGTTCCCGAAAAAAAACGCCCTGGCCGCCGGATTGCTATCCCTTTGCCTGTCCCCTCTCAGCCTGGCGGCTTCCCCACTGGGCCTATGGAAAACCATTGATGACAACACGGGTGAAGCGAAAAGTTATGTCACCATCTTCCAGGACAATGGCAAGCTGTCTGGCAAAGTGACCCGGATTCTTGACCCTGCCAAACAGGACAGCATTTGCGACCAGTGCCAGGGCAACCTCAAAGATCAGAAGGTTCAGGGCATGACCATACTCTGGGGCATGAAACAGCAAGGCAGCAAATATGACGATGGAAAAATCGTCGACCCTGAATCCGGGAAAGTCTACAGCGCTCACATGAAAGTGCTGGAAGATGGCAGGAAACTGGAAGTCCGTGGTTATATCGGGTTCGCGCTGATTGGCCGTTCGCAAACCTGGGAACGTGTTGAAGAGTAAGACATAATCCCTTGAACTCATTAATAATTACCACAGCGTTTCTGATAACAGCCGGTTTGATTACCGGCTCTATTCTCTTCTGGACCCTGCGCCTGGGCATTGGCCCTACGCCCACCTCGCGAAAAGTCAGGGCGGCTATCAGAGATATCCTTCCAGATAACGTACCCGGTCATGTTATGGAGCTTGGTTGTGGCTGGGGGCACCTGATTCCCATATTAAGAGAAAAGTACCCTGACAAAAAAATTGAGGTCTGGGAACGTTCTCCGGTTCCAGCCCTGTTTACCGAGGCATGGTATGGGATCGATGTAATAAGAGCGGATTTCTTCAAGGCAGCCTTTGGTAGCGCAGGCCTTGTTGTTTGCTATTTGTATCCCGGAGCGATGGAACGTGTTGAAAGAGAATTGATTCCTCAACTGCCAGCTGGTTGCTGGTTACTTACCCACACGTTCAGTTTATTAAACACAGTGCCGGTAAAGACGCTCAGGGCCAACGATCTTTACCAGACACCTGTTTTTCTTTATCAAGTACAGCCAGCTTGACCCTGACAGCCAGGGACTTGATCAATTAACCCGGATATTTCATAAACAGAAGCAGGAATTTTTAGACCAATTTGTCGCAACCGCTCGACTGCATGGATGCAGGAGCCAGAGCAACGCAGGAGCAGTTGCCACGCAGGGCAGTCTATCCAGAACAGCCTCCCAGAGCGGCAAGCGGGATCGGGAGCACGTTTATGAAATATCCGGGTTAAGTTTGTCAGTGTTCAGATAGGCAGAAATAATACCCGTTACAAAGTTACATACTCTTGAAAAGACACTTCCTGATGCTTCTGGAACGGGTCTGGCGTTGTATAATCCAGCAAATACTTCAGGGTCTGTATGCTGCAGCTTAATAAGCTCATGTTGACCTATCACCACAAGATAACCTTCTTCAGATGTACCTGTTTTCCCAACTTTACAAAGAGCATAAGCAGGCTTACCCAGATCATGTAACTCGAGGGAATCTCCACGCTGCTCTTCAACTTTCATTCCAAATACATGCCCACACTTCTTTTCAAATGGCTGAAAAGGATTACCATTCAGGTCAACCTTGCCTGCAATGTCGTCAATATGCATAGTCTATTTCCTACTCCATAAGAAACTTTTCAGAAAACTGAAAAACTGTAGATTTTATTTTTTGGACCATCGTTTTTTCTGAAAGTTCCATCATTTTCTGGATAATAATAACTAAACATCCATTTGATTATTAAAATGGCGAAGAAGCAGGCAAGCGTTATGCAAAAATGCCAGCTATATCATGATGATCCAATGGTAAAGAATTACCCGGATATTTCATAAACTGCCCCGAATCTGGCGCAGGACTTTGT
>NZ_JAHHPO010001143.1 GCF_024606365.1 Endozoicomonas sp. ONNA2 | reverse complement strand
ATATTCTTAAATAAACTTTCTCTGTATCATGACGTACGATCAGTGGTAATCAGGTGACCATTTATGTTGATTGAGCCAGCGTTATCAATACCGGTAGAGTCATAATTTTCACTCAAAGAGAGCATATTGCCTCTCCGCCAGATAGTCTGTCCGGTAATGGCCAGCATTATGGGCTAATAACAGTGTCGATTAATCTATGATTATCTTGGTTAATCTGCTTTTTTACTGACTTATTCAACGGTGGCGGTATTCTCACCAGGTTTGGTAAAAGTGATGGACCGGGCCATGGCCTGAACCAATGTTCAGATGGTCGGCATGGGCAATGGCACCGGCAATGTACTCCTTGGCACATTGGACGGCGTCCATCAAAGGGTAATCCCTGGCCAGCAAGGCGGTGACTGCAGACGACAGGGTACAGCCTGTGCCGTGGGTATTTCGGGTTGCCACCCGGGGAGACGTCAGTTGGTGTACGGTGGTGCCGTCATGAAACAGATCAATGGCCAGGTGATTGCCCTTTGAGGCAAGGTGGCCACCTTTAAGCAATACTGCTCTGGCTCCCAGCGCCATCAACGGGTCAATCATGGCGATCATGGCTGCCAATGATTCAGGTTGGGGACAATTGAGCAGAACCGCCGTTTCCGGCAGGTTGGGGGTAATCAGTGTGGCTTTGGGAATCAGTTGGTGACGCAGGTTATCGATGGCGGCTTCCTGAAGCAGAACATCACCGCTGGTGGCCACCATCACCGGGTCAACCACCAAGTATTCTGGCTGGTAATCATGGACAGCGCAGGCAACCGTATCAATCACTTCAGGCTGGCTCAGCATGCCCACCTTGGCAGCAGAAATGTTCAAATCAGAAAACACCGAGTCCAGCTGCTCCCGGACAAAGGCGGGTGGAACGTCAAAAATACCCTGGACACCCAAAGTGTTCTGTGCTGTCAGTGCAGTGATCACACTGCACCCATAGGCACCCAGGGCTGAGAAGGTTTTCAGGTCTGCCTGAATGCCGGCACCACCGCCGCTGTCAGAGCCGGCAATGGTCAATGCAATGGGGGTAGAAGACATAAGCTCGCGTGCTCCCTGGGCGAAACTCCATATTATTAGTACAGATTGTCCAGCAAGTTGGGTGAATGGGTGTTCATCCGGTCTTGCGGACCAACCAGAAATACAGCGGGTAGGGCAGATGACGCAGGAGCCCCATGATGGCGGCGAACATACGGGGAAAGCGAATCTCGAACTGCCGCCCCTGCATCCCTTTGACGATGACCTCTGCAGCCTTATCCACCGCCATCAGAAAAGGCATGGGGAACCGGTTCTTGCTGGTCAGCGGTGTTTTGACAAAACCCGGGTTGATCACTTTGATGGCAATACCCTCTTTCCAGAGTTCCGAGTTCAATGATTCCGCCATATTAATCAACGCCGCCTTGGTGGCACCGTAGCCTGCCGCTTTGGGCAGGCCCCGATAGCCTGCTAGTGACGCATTAATGGCAATCACCCCCTGGCCCTGTTTTTTCATGGTAGCGATCAGTGGCTCAAGACAGTGGCAGACCCCCATCAGGTTCAGTTCCACCTGTTGACGCACGGCATCGCTGGTAAACTCGATTGCCGGGGTAGAGATATAGGTGCCCGCATTAAGGATGGCCTGGTCAATACCACCGTGATGCTCAATGATCTCGTTAACCGTCTTATGCACCGCAGTTTGATCGGTAACATCCAGAGGGTAGGGAATAACCCTGCCTTGCCAATCAGTGGATTGCCGGGCCAGTTCTGCCAGCCGATCCACATTTCGGGCACTGGCTGCTACGGTAACCCCTTGACGGGCCATGGCAATGGCAACCGCTTCACCAATGCCCTGGCTGGCTCCGGTAATCCAGACCACCGAAGCGTGGGAAATGGCTATATCCTGGTGAGAGTTCATGTTGATGCTGCCTTTAAACTTATCACTTTTCTTTGATGACTGTCTCTGATTCAGGTTTTGCAAAAGCGACGGTCAAGGTTCCGAGCTTAACCCCCCATTTGCTCATGGTTGCCACATTCAGCAGTACGCCATCGTCCTGCAGGAACATCCAGTCATCAAAGGTCATCACCCACTCCCGGCCGCGGATGGGCAGTCGCATCCGGTATTTGAAGTTAAAGGCATTACCGGCACTGCGGCCAATGGCCTGGCCCACGATATCGCCCGCTGTTCCCAGGTACTGCCCGTCCCCCATAATGTTGACCTGCCAGATACGGTTTGACTCGTTACCATCGGAATAGATGAAGTGTTCATTCAGGGTCAGTACATCGTCATTGACCTCTGCGGTCATCAATACCTTGAACCGCTGTTGAACGTTGCCGAAGCGGTCCTGAAACATGCCCCAGGCGACGGTTTCCCCGGCAAAGTAGTGTTCAATTTTCAGACTTGGTTCACTGGCTGCATAATCTTCAATATTCATGGCTGAGCACCCCGTCAGCATAACCGTCAACATAAAAAGCAGGGGCAGGAGCCGGGCGCGTCCCGACGTCCAATCTTTTATTATTGTTAAAGCGACTGGCACAGTGCTGCCTCCCCTGACACAGGTTTGGTGAGTTTGTAGAGGCAAACATCAATACTCCTGAATTGAAAACCCGTCGTGCAGTAATCCAGGTAAAACTGCCACAGGCGTTTAAAGCGCTGAT
>NZ_JAHHPO010001142.1 GCF_024606365.1 Endozoicomonas sp. ONNA2 | reverse complement strand
GCAACGCAGGAGCAGTTGCCGCGTAGGGCAGTCTATTCTCGGACAGCCTCCTGGCCCACTACCGATTTTTGTACACCACACTGAGCCTCACAGCGGAACGACATCAGTCGCTGTATTCAGGAAAGGTTACAATCTGCCGGTTCTCCCTTAAGCTCTTTCTTCAGCCGTTTGTCCAGCTCAAAGATCTGCGTACGCATATGATCAATATTATGGTTAAGAATCAAAAGCTCCTTTCCATAAGCTGGTTTACCAGCGAATTTTTTTTTCTTCTCTTGTGCTGTTTTTAATGAGTCATCATAAAAATTCCTGAGTTCGTTCACTTTACCTATGCGTTGTTCACCAGGATCTGATTCAGAACATTCCAGTACCTGTAACTCCAGCATTGTAGAAATACGTCCATATTCTTCCCAGTAATCATCAAACTCTTTTTTAAGAGGGTCTATCCTTTTTTTTAGAAGGTCTATCTTGTACCGTTGTAGTTTTTGATTTAACTCTTTGTATTGAGAAATTAGCCCTTCTCGTATAGTGGTATAATTATTACCAATCAACTCTTCTTTTATCTTATTTCTTGCTTGTTCAAGCAGTTCCTCCACTTCTTTTACCTCTTCTACTTTCACAGGACTAGAAAAAAGATCAATAGCCGTTTTCGCCTTATTAATAAAGCGTTCTTCGACTTCTTTTCCTATAAACTCACCCCTCTGACCTTCTATTGTCTGCAGTCTTGTACCCATACTTAGGTGTCTATCCTGAAATTCACTTCGTTGAGCCTTGTCAAGCAATTTCTTGTACCCATCTGCTGCTTTATCAAGGTATCCCTTTGCTTCCGATGCACGCTGCTGATTAAAGCCAAATGGATCTGTTTCTGAGGTAGTAATTAAAGCTTCAGCTGCATCCAGGTTTCGGTTAATTTCATTTGCCAGACCAGTGTTTGAAGGTTTTGCCTTTGATACCGATTCACGCCCATACTCACTGGCCATGTTTGATCTTGGATCGAATTGACCGGCAGGTAGCCCACTGAATCCTGGCAAGCTATCGTCTTCTGGCATAATGTTATTGCCTACACCTGCATGGCGTACTTCTTTAAGCTCTGCGGCCAAGTAGCCGTTGACTTCATCAAGAAACTGCTCCACCCCTTCAACGATGGAACTCTCTGATTTTTTTATCAGGCGGCAAAAACCCTGCCCCAATGGCCGA
>NZ_JAHHPO010001141.1 GCF_024606365.1 Endozoicomonas sp. ONNA2 | reverse complement strand
GTGATTCTATTTGCTAAAAATTTCCGATTTTTTAGACCAATTTGCTGCCACCGCACGACTGCATGGATGCAGGAGCAGTTGCCGCGTAGGGCAGTCTATTCTCGGACAGCCTCCTACAGCAGCTGTGGGAAACGTGGATTTTTCGGATCAAACTTATCATCCCTCAGCCAATGCAACAAATCTCGGGCACTGTTTATATCCGCTAAGGCTGTGACCCTTTTCACCCACAAGATACCCACCTCTTTGGTCAATATCTCACTTGCCTGTA
Source organism: Endozoicomonas sp. ONNA2 (assembly GCF_024606365.1). Classification (GTDB taxonomy): domain Bacteria; phylum Pseudomonadota; class Gammaproteobacteria; order Pseudomonadales; family Endozoicomonadaceae; genus Endozoicomonas. Next base: position 2,614 of record NZ_JAHHPO010001141.1, on the reverse strand, counting down.
AACAGGTTGAGCCTTCCTGTGTCGCTACCGGGTTTATTCCACTGGAACCCGCAGCACCAACGTTATAATCAAGTGACACACCATGCATATTCTGATTTTCCAGCTCACGGATGACACTTTCCGGCTGAGCCCTCATATCAATCCCGAAGGGAATACCAAAACCGGGTTCTGCGAAGGCAGCTTCCTGAGCACTTGCACCCGGAGGAACAGGTGCGGCCAGGGTAAATCCAATATCTTCCAGACTGCTATGGTTATCCACTCCTGAACCATGAGCAAACCTTACCGTATCCCTTTCAGCCAGATTTTGATTTAAATCCCAGCGTGCCTCATAAAACCTGTTACCCTGCCTTAAGCCCTCAGGCATCCGAAGATTCGCCCCCAAAGGGCTATAGTTCCTCCCGTCACGGCTGTTATTGAATATCCTGTATTCGTAACCAGTCAGCAGGCTTTCAAGTTCTACTGTAAAGCCAGCGCCGTTAAAATCGCTCTCGTTCGGAGCAAAAGCATATACCTGCAACACGATTACATCTTTGGGCCTGATATTACTGTCATTGTTAGCTTCTATCATTCTTTCCCGGAAACAGGAAGGCAGAGTTTCAAGAGGAATATCACACCAGGTTACAAAGCATTTTATTTTCTCAGAAGAAGTCCTGATGCCCAAACTGGCAGAAATACTTCCATCGCCCCAGAATTTTAGTTTCCTGCAGCCCTTCAACTCACTGGCAAATGATGTCAACCGCTCTCCATGAGTAAGAACAGGCCCGGTCTTTGCCTGCAGTTGACTTTGCCTTGTTGATGAATGCAGTACTGCTTGCGAAGGAGCTGCCTGGCTGATCGTTTGACCTGGCAACGTTGGCAATGCAGCAAACTTACCTGACAGTGCGGACATATTGCCCGCTGCCGCCACACCACCTGACCCTGAAGCGGTTGCCTGCTTGCTAAATGCTGCCAACTCTTTTTTAAACGCAGCGCCCCGTTGCAGCAAAAACTCTGGATGGGGCTCAGCAGCAATGGCCTGTTCCTGATCCCCACTTCTCTCAAGGCCAGTTAACTTTGACAATCGCTGACACAAATTACCGAGCATGGCAAAATCATCATCCTTTCCCAGATCGATCAGTGGCCTGGCAACAGCCAATGCTGCCTTGGCCTGGCCCACCAGGAATGACTTTGTATTACCACTCTTTGTATAACCACTAACACCATACTCCAGTGTCTTTATGGTATTTTCTGCCTTTGCAAGCGCATCGTACAATTGCTTTTGTCTTACACTCGTTTGAATATCAGCAAAACTATTTCTGAGAATACTTGTCTCTCTCATCAATGTATTTCGTGCCTCACCCGCGGGAAGATCTCTGTTATGCCGTTCAAATTCATCCAGCTTTTTAGCGAAAAGATCAATATCCTGCAGGGAATTACAAAACTGAAAACCATCAAGATAACTTTTCAAACTTGTTAAGGTATCGAAAGCAGCAACCACTACCAGCCAACTGCTAATATTGGCTTGTAACGCTGTCAATTGACTCTGGAGTTTTGTCTTCTCATACTCAAATTCTGTACAGCCGAGTTTGTTAATCTGCTTGGCCAAATCGTTAGCCTGACAATCAATAGCCTTTATTGCACGGTGATTGTGCAATTTTGGCTTCTTCTGCGAAAAGGACCTTTCAAGCATGTGCAGCTGGTCATGAAGCTGATCAACCAAAACCTTTTCACCCATGAATTGCAGTTGTTTTTGCAGGCTATCAATATTATTTTTAACCTTCCCAGAAGCTAACGATGGTTTCCCCGCCATGGTAAATGTCGGGTTTTCAGCCGTTGGCCAGCCTGATTCTGAATGCTGACTCTCAGGGCCGTGGCTACCAATCACAGAGTGTGTTATATCCATTGTCCGCTGATGTCTATTCATTTGAGCTACAAAGAAATCCATACTGACGAAATGAGGATCTTGGTTCCCCCCTTCTTTTGCCTTCTCGCGGTTCAAAAAATTACATAAACTGTGCGCCAAAGGCAGATCATGGCCATCTCCCCCCCTCTGTTTTGCTTTTACACCTTCTTCTTTTACTTGGAGAAACACATTAAAAATTGCACTGGGCTTACGATGCTTTATAGCACCACGGGGACTAAAGTCTCGAGGCAAATTGTATGCCTTCAGGGCTTTATCAAGATTTTCTCGTTTCCAGTTTTGTTTTACATATTCTTTTTCAGCCGCATTACAGGTATCCACTGCCAATGTCATGATTTGTACTAACGGAATCCCTACAAAAAAACTGCTTATATCGTAATGAGTGACATCTCTGGCGTTAAACACTGCATTTGTCGTATTTGCACCTCTACCCTCATCCGAGCCTGGTGTCTTTGAAAGCTGGGACTGACATGTCAGGCTTTGAGCAGGAAGATTCGGCGTATTCATGAGGTAAGCTCCTTAGTGAAATTTTCTATGATGAGTTTGAAATATTGGTCAAAGGAAGGTTCAACTATTTATTACTTAGATAGCTTTTTCATTTAGAAAATCGTTTATAGCAAGTTCCAGGATTGAAGGGTGTTTGTAGTTTTTTACCTCAAACTAAGGAGTCGTCTAAAAATAACTTTCCCATTTTAAACTCAGTGTTCCTGATGA
>NZ_JAHHPO010001140.1 GCF_024606365.1 Endozoicomonas sp. ONNA2 | reverse complement strand
TAGGGCAGTCTATTCTCGGACAGCCTCCTGGCCTATGACGGGAATAATCAGGGGTAAGCATGAAGCTTTCTGCTTTTGGCGAAAAATTCACCAGCCATTCTGGCATCCTTTCGTTAATGGATGATCTGGGCAATGCCCTTGCTGATGGTAAAGATATGATTATGATGGGCGGAGGTAATCCGGCCCATATCCCCGAAGTGGAAGCAGTGTTCAGGCAGCGACTGCGCAACATTACCGAGAGTCAGGGGGAGTTTACCCGACTGGTGGGTACCTATGATCCTCCCCAGGGAGAAAAAGAGTTTGTTCGTGAGATGGCAGCTTTTCTCAACCGCCAGTTTGGCTGGCAGCTGACAGCAAGAAATATTGCCTTGTCCAATGGCAGCCAGGCCGCTTTTTTTATGTTGTTCAACATGTTTGGCGGAGCCTACAGGGACGGCGGGCACAAGCGTATTCAGCTACCGTTGGCACCGGAATATATCGGCTATGCCGATGCCGGGCTGAGTGATGATTTTTTTGCGGCCATTAAACCTGACATTGAGTACCTGGATCCGCATACGTTCAAATACCGGGTGGATTTTCAGGCGCTGGTTATTGACGACAGTGTCGGTGCAATTTGTGTGTCGCGCCCGACCAATCCCACCGGTAATGTATTGACAGACAGTGAAATTGAGCGGCTTGACAGCCTTGCCCTGCAGCATGATATTCCCATGATCATTGACGGAGCTTACGGTACGCCCTTTCCAAAGTTGATCTTTACCGAAGCGACCCCCTGTTGGAACGAACACACCATTCTTTGCCTGAGTCTTTCCAAGCTTGGACTCCCGGCGGTCAGAACCGGTATTGTGATTGCCAATGAGCAGGTTATCAGGGCACTGTCTGGTATTAATGCCATTATGAATCTGGCACCAAACAGTACTGGCAGCCTGCTGGCGTTGGAGATGATCCGGGATGACAGCATTACCTCTCTTTGTGAAAAGGTGATTCGTCCTTACTATCAGGACAAGGCTCAGTTTGCTGTGAATTGCCTCAAAGAGAAGCTGGGTGATGTTCCCTGGCATGTTCATAAACCGGAAGGGGCCATGTTTCTCTGGCTATGGTTTGAAGGCTTGCCGGTCTCCAGTCTGGCGCTGTATGAACGACTGAAGGCAAGAAAAGTGCTGGTGGTATCCGGACATTACTTCTTCCCGGGCATAGACGATGACTGGCCACATAAGCATGAATGCCTCAGGCTGACGTATACCCGTGATCATCAGGAGGTAGAACAGGGGCTTACTATCCTGGCGGAAGAAGTTCACAAACTATACAGCTAAAGCTGTTCTGCTCAATGGTGATATGGGTGATATGGGAAAAGTTTTGGCCATTGGCAGTTTGCGTTATTTTCTTGGCTCCTGTTTTCCAATGTTGTCCAACATGAGGCGTGACTCGATGAATGTGTTCAGTTTTTCTGTTCAGATGGTGTCAGGAGTATTGGCGGGTGTAGTGCTGTCGTCATCTGCAGTTTTTGCTGCAGGCAATAGTATGCCTGCAACTCTGGCTGAACAGTCTGACAAGCTCAAGTCAATGGTGCCTCTTGACCGGCTGATAATGACTACTCGACATAAGTTCGGGGATAAGTTAACTGACGTGGTTGTATTCTCAGCCTGGTTACAGCAAGAGGAACAACAGAAAGTATTTGTCATCGACTTTATTGATGGCCACAAGAAACTGGAACGCGTTGTTTATGACGCCTTCAGTGGCAGGCAGATAGATCATGCCTCAATGCAGACGCCCATGCTTATGGAAGAGATATTGGCAAAAGTGGCAAGTAAGTACCCCGGAGCAACTATCATTCGGACCTGGCTGGAGAAACAGGGGAGCAATCTGCTCTGTGTGACAGAGTTGGCCGACAAACAGTTTAAGGTCAAACGTCGTCAGTTAACCATGGACGCTTATACCGGCAGAATGATCACCAATGTAATTTATGATATGAAACCGGATGGCAAGCAGATATCCCTTGAGCAGATGATCAAAAGTGCTCGGGAAAAATACCGTGGAATGGTTGTGTTAAGAACCAGAAGCAGTATTAAAGGCGATCAGAAAGTCAGGGAAATAGTTTTTCTGGATGATAATCGTATAAGACATATGATGGTGGTCAATGCAGTCACCGGGGAAGTGATAGAAGACAGAATTACGCAGCCGGGATGGATCTAGGAGGCTGTCCGAGAATAGACTACCCTACTGCGGTTGCGATAAATTGGTCTAAAAATTCTGCTTCTTCGTCAAATAGC
>NZ_JAHHPO010001139.1 GCF_024606365.1 Endozoicomonas sp. ONNA2 | reverse complement strand
ATCATCAGGAATACTGAGTTTAAAATGGGAAAGTTATTTTTAGACGACTCCTAAGTACCGATATACGCGCGGTTGGTGACTGTCAGACAAAAGTAACGGACTTGTTTGGGGGATTTGTCAGTCTGCCTGATAGAAACATTGCCAATGTTAGACAATGCACACGCGACTTCAGCAAAACCCCGCCTGATGTCATCACCGCCAGGCCCTTCATCGATAGCACACCCGATACCCTCTGTGAATCTTCACTCGGTTCAGCAAAGCTCCCTGACGTTAAAAAAAATCATCCTCATTTTTTTGAACACATCAAATCTTTACGACAGATTACTCCCAATTACCAACCCATCCCGAAAAGTGACAGCAAAGAACCGCTGGTTGATCAGTTTACCGGGTATGTGGCTCACTGGCTCCAGCTCGCCAATACACCATACGCCGATCGGGAAGCAGTCAAGACCCGTTTTGACGATAATCCTCCGGGGGATGAATCTTCACCAAAACGGCAGGAAGCAGGTAAACATCTGGGTATTTTTTATCCCCGGCATTATCAGGCCCATGAAATTCCCGGGTTGGCACAAGATTTCCACCTCAGGCAACACTCACTACCGCAGTTTTTTGACCTGACTTATATTTCCAGTTTTGTGGCACTGGATGAAGGGTATACGGCAAGTGAGTGTCTGAATGCTTTTTTTCACGGCCCTACCGTTGCGGACTGTGCGACGGTCATGCTGGCCTGTAACTATCGAGCTATTGAATCCATCATTGGCACCGACGAATTTAATCGCATCTTTGGTGCACCGGTCTCAAAGTTCAGAATTCCCTGCACGGTTTTCGATTCGCCTGAAAATGTCGCAAGAGTTTATGGCAGTTTAACATCGAACAATCTCGGTAACCCACTTTATACTCTGTTTGATGATCTTGGCAACACGCCACTGTTTTGCTCTGGCCCTCTTGCCAGGGGGCAGTCAGAATTGGCGATCAAAAAGGGTGATATCCTCTATATCCGTGGCGTTGAGAGCTATTGGGAGAAGCACAAGTCAGGGGCGGGTCTGGGGTTTAATCTGGTATGTATCGGGAAAAACAGCAGCGGAGTCAATCTCTATCTGGGGTTTGGTCCGAATGTCTTTGCTGAACCTAAAACCTGGGAGCAGATCAAAAACATACTGATTGATAGCTATAATGAACCCCAGAATCCTGTGACTATCTGCGCAATTAAAGAGGGTAATACGCGATATGCGTCGCTGGCTGACCATACCGTGTCACCGTGTCATCCTATTTTCGGTATCACCCACGTGCTTCGTTTCAACCTTGCACGCTGGCAACATACCCTGTGGCAATGTGATCAGGCCTGGTATCGGCAACCGCCGTTGGCTGTCCCTGCGATGATGAAACCAAAGCCGGTGGATCACGGTTCACTTTTTCCCAGTGAAAATTTTAATGCTGATTTGGATCAGTTCAAACCCGTCTCACCACAGCAGGAACGGATGCACGAGGTGGCACTTAAGTTCGCACACGCTGTGATAAATAACATAGGTGACGTTTTGCACAAAAAGCCCATGGGGCTATTTATGACCGGATTACCGGGAATTGGCAAAACGCATCTTTGTGTAGCTGTTGCCAAAAAAGTAGCCGACTATGGTGTCAACACCCTGTATATAGATGCGGTAAAAGCAGGTACGCTGTTTAATGACTCATTCGGTGATAAAGCGCGATGGAATAGAAAAATCGACGAAATGCTTGCCGGTAAGGATTTGGTGGTCTTCGATGATGTTAACGATAAGTACGGCTGTATCCATGAATTTCTGGCAAAAGCAATGAAATGTGGCAAAGTCCTGAAATCCGCTCTGCTGATGCATTATCGCAACTGGGTCAGTATCAAGGTTACAAGGCGGCAGGAGTGATTATTGAGGATGCCGTATCGATAGACGATATCGCCAGTAAACTCAATATTCCGGTGGATCAGATCCGTCGGGTGGGTCACTACTTTTTGCCTGGTCACCACTATGTAAGCCCCGATTACTTTTTAAGCGATTTATCCAAAACTGTGCATCGGGCTGTTTTTATGGACGGAGGTATTATGTATGAAGAAAGTCATATCATACAATTCTTGAATGTTGTTCAGAAAGTACACGATGAAGGCTTGAAGCTGGTGGTCATAACCAGTAATCCCTTGCTATTGCTAGAAAATGTACAGGAGTGTTTAGAGACCAACTTCTGTTTGCAAGAGGAAAAACCTCGCATTACTGACCGGCTCGAACATATGTTCCGGCTATTTTCAAAATCCAGCCTCACGGGTACAACAAACCGCTCCTGAAAACCCGATTTCTCGATAAACAGCCTCCCAGGTGTTGCGGGTTTTGTATTGGAACCACAAAGCTTTTGCTTCTGGAATTAATAGATAGATGCTCAATGTCTATCGTAAGAACAGGCACCGGCTCAACAAAAACAGGTGTCTTTGCTTATGCATTTTTCTGCAGATAGGGATGTTGCAATGCCTCGTTCACAGAGATGCGTTTTGTCGGGTTTGGTTCGGTCAGCCTGCTGAACAGGTCAGCTGCGTCCGCATCATAGCCATGTATCCTGTTGGTGATCAATTCCCGTTGTTTGATGAGGTAGTTGAATACACATTCATTGGTGAAAGTTTTGAGATCCCTTCTGCTCTTTTCTGCAGTGTCAAAATCAATAAGCGTCAGGGGGGCTTCGGGGAGGGTTTGCGGGTTTTCCCGGCAATATTCTCCAGTTTCAGGGCCAATAAGTGGTGAAATGGCGTCTCCCGGGAAGAGTTGGGCAAAGATTACGCCCAGAGACCAGATATCGTTTTGCTCTTTTGCTATAGCAGTGAATCGGCAGGGGGCTTTTTTGGAAACTGAATCATCGACGCAGTCTTGCAAACGGTGATTATTAAATTGAAGAATTTCCGGTGCACTGTATTCTATTGCTCCCGTGTCAGCAAGCCTGCCTGTGGGTTTTGCAGTTCCAAGGTTAGCAATTTTAATGTCACCATTTGAACTCATGAATATATTGTCGGGCTTCAGGTGATTATGAATCCGGTCGACACGGTGAATGGCTTGAACACCCTTGAGCATTTGTCTGAAGATAGATTGAATGTGTTGTTTGTCCGGGGCTTCATTCAGACCTTTTAAAAAGTCCAGAAGGGTTGAGTTGAACGCCTCAGTTATCAAGTAATTCAGAGGACTGGCTATAGAAGATATGCCAAGGATCCCGGTCAGATATTCAGCACCGCTTTTTTTTCTTGAAATGTGGGCACCAAGACGAGCATAGGTAAAGCATTCTTCCAAAAAATCGTCAGTGTCATTTACCACTTTCATGGTGAAAGGCTGGCCATCTTTGGTGGTAATTCTGTATGCCGGATTAAAGTCCCCGGTACTCAGTCTGGAATGAAACAGGAAGTCAGGTTTTTGTTGGCAAGGATTTTCATATTCCTCCCCTGTCTTCTGGTCAGATGCTACCGGGCAGTTATTTTCCCCGACTGAACAGGTATCTTCCTGTTGCATAAAATTCCGGTACCATTCTGGATAATCAACGCCTTTAAAGTGGTCATCCATAAAACGACGGAAAGATTCGTGGTCAAATAAACACTCTATCCTGGTAATACTCAGTGTCGGTTTGTCTGCCTTTTTGGGGTCGATACCCTGTAGAAGCGATGAACCAGTTCGTGGCGAATCTGATTGCGCAGGGATTATTTTGTGGCCCGCAAGAGAAGTACTTGAACTACTTTTCAGGAGAGCATATCCACCAGCTGCACAAAGCAGCGCCATCAGACTTTCTTTGTAATTACGGACCAGCCATTGGGCAAAACGGGACCTGTAAGATGGCGCCTCAATACTGTCGGATGAGGAACTGGCCCGGGAGGTCGGCATACCAGGGGTATTGAGCAAGCGTTCTTGATTTGTGTTGTCTATCATGTGAGAAGCTCCGCTGATGTTGAAGATTTTGATGGTGTTTTTTACAGGCGTTAACTACTGAAACAGTCGCATAACTGTGACCATATCCTCCGGAATAAGTTCCCGTGCAATCCCCGGTCAACGGTTTCACTTGTTTAATGATTCTGGCCGTGGGTACCTGTGGCTCGCGGAGTTGTCCGGGCGTCGTCTTTATTTTGCCAGAGGGCGGGGGGAGCTTTTGGCATTTTCCATTTGGCAGTGAACTAAATCCTTTTTGAATGGTCCGTATCGGATGTGTCAGTAATACATAAACTGCATATCCCCTTAGAGATTTCGTGAACTACCACATGAAAAATTGAACATGCCAATCACCACAAACCCCGCTATTGCTTCCCAACCAAAAGCCGCACCACACGCTGATAAATCAGCGGTGTCTGCCTCCCCCGAAAACTGGCTAACCCGGGCGCTCAATTGCGCATATGAGACTGCTTGTGCTCTTCCCAACATCACTCGCATGATCGTCTCATCTCCTGGTAAGGCGATTATTTTTCTGACACTGGCGGGCCGATGTATTTCGCCGGTGAGAGCTTCTCCCCATTCTCCCTCCTCGGCAAGCACCGTAACTCCTTCAACATCAGGGCTGGACCCGTCGGTTTATGTACCTTTTGAACCTCCTTTTATACCACCGCGGGAAACTGAACCTGAGTGGATGGGGCTGGTGGAGAGTGGTCATCCTGCCAATGGAGGTCATGATCGCTCCCGCCCTGCAACCTCTGCACAAGGCTACAGTCAACCCGGTATGGAAACCGATACCCGTCCTGAGAACCGCTGTGTTGACAAGAGCCTGCTCCCTTTTTATTCAGGACCACGAATCAGCCTTGCTTGTCCGGGAAAGATGTTGCCATTGGATCAAAGCCGTAATGTACGGCAAGAGTATCTGCAGTGTGCAAAGGCCGGGTACTCCTGGACTCGTTATCCGGATTCGTTGGATGAAGCCGCCTGGCATGCAATGAAGAAGACAGACCCGGATCGGGCCGTCCAATGGTTACGTGACCTTCCGGCGCCGTAGTACGTCGGCATTTTGCACTATCCAATCGACCATGTCTGGCATTGGGAGGAGTGTCGGCTGGTTCAGGATCCGGTGCTTTGTGGCACTGAACGGGTATGTGATGAACCGCGCGGCGAACGCAACCATCGTCAGTCTGATACCCGCAGGTGCAGGAATATTCCCCGAAGTTGTTACGCCGATGTTCCCCGTGAGGGCCGCAGCCCCTGTGCCATGGGCAAACTGGTTTATCAGGTGGAATTTATGAAAAAAGACACGTCTGACTGGTGTCTTGGTCAACCCGGATTTATCCCCCGATTGGCCAATGGTTATGACCTGTTACGTGGTGAAGAAGAGCAGCTGTCGGTCAGTAATTTTGGGTTGCCTTCGGATCGACTGAACCCAATGCTGAACATTGATGACCCCAGGAATGCCTACAAAATTTACACACGCATTAATAATTATTGGATGCCTGACGCCCTTCAATGTCGCCCGAACGGTTTTGATAACGTCAGCTTTGAGGTTGTCACCGATCAGCGCATACGTTCCAGTCCACCCAATACGCTCTGGTTCCCCGGGGGCGATATGTCGGCAGCCATTGTGTGGGGGGGAGCATTTGATCTTGGCGGAGAGTATCAATCCAGGGGCTACCCTTGTGGATTAATCGTCGAGGATACGGCAAGTGCCACTTTCAAGGATCTGTCGTTGTCAACCATGTCCGTTGAAACAACACCGCTGATCAGGGTACAACTTTATGAATCCAGCTGGTGGGGAGAGCGACTGAAATCCACCGCCTATTTTGATGACCACATACAGCTGCTGGTGGACACCGTGGCTGATAACGGGGCCAGCGACAACTTCAGGGCATCGACGCGCTACCAGCTCAGTTTCGATGACGACACCGGTGCTGCAATTTACCGAACGTACCTGCCCGGACTCATCTACTATCCGGGTCGACTATTATTCTCCCCTGAAACGTTAAGTTACGAATACTATCTGGCTCCCGGTGCCCGATATACGTTCAAAGTCACCATGAACTTGAAAAATATGCCGTTCTATTTCCAACCCTGCGTATTAGAGCCGGCTGCTGCGGACTGCCAATGGTATGCATTATGGGGGTTGTTCAGTCCGGAGCGATATGAGTCTCGCAGTTTCTCCCGCAAAAGCCTGGATATTATCGTCACAACTCCGTCACAAGTTGACCTGAGAAGCTGGCAGCCAACATTTTGGACCCTTGTCGGTTACGCTCAGTTTATCGCTCCCTTTTATGGGGTCTGTAAAGTGGCCATGGCGAGGAATGGACTCTGAGTGCCTTGCATGGGAGGCTGTCCGAGAATAGCGCCCGACTGGGCGTCCCCGTAGCGAGGATGGCA
>NZ_JAHHPO010001138.1 GCF_024606365.1 Endozoicomonas sp. ONNA2 | reverse complement strand
TTTTTTCAGCATGCTGATAGCGACTTTCTGGTTGACCACATTGTCTTCTGCCAAAAGTATCTGGATGCTCTCGGAGAATACTGTCGTTTCTTTATGCTGGTCGGTCAGATTATCCGGCTGTTGGCTGGCGTGATGGTAATGCATAACCTGCATTGTGGTATCCAGTAATCCGGACTGACGGAATGGTTTGCTCAGGCATGCGGACAGCCCTGCAGCTTGTTGTTGTTCCTGAGAGATAAAACCGGTGGAGCTGAGCATGATTCTGCGAATGGGCTGCAGGTCGGGATCGTCTTCGATCACTTTAGACAGTTCCAGCCCATTCATTTCGGGCATATGCATATCCAGAAAGACAAGCTCATAGGGCTGGTTATTGTTATGGGCTTTTCTCAATATCTGCAGGGCATCTTTTACGGTTGATGCCTCGTGGTGATCCAGGCCCCAGGCCGTTAGATAGTGGCGAAGAATCTCCCGGTTGGTGTTGTTATCATCAACGACCAGCGCCTTTATACCATCCAGTGCATGAAGTACCTGAGACTTTTGTTTGTACTGGTTTTGGGATATTGCCATCTCCAGAGTGAAGGTGAATGTCGAGCCGAGACCTTCAGCACTGATAACACGGATGTTGCCCCCCATTAATTCAACTAACTGCCGGGAGATCGTCAGGCCCAGACCGGTGCCACCAAACTTCCGGGTGGTACTGCCATCGGCCTGGGTAAACTCATTGAACAGGGTCGGCAGGATATCCTCAGCAATACCAATGCCGGTATCCTCTACAGAAAACTCAATTTGGGCAGACGTCTGTGATCGTTTGATCAGGTTGACTTTTACGCTGACCTGACCTTTGACGGTGAATTTTACGGCATTACCAATCAGGTTGGTTAAAACCTGCCGCAGCCTTACCGAGTCACCTTTCAGTGTTCCCGGCAGATCCACATCGGTATAGCAGCTAAGCTCCAGACCCTTCTCCCGGGCAGTGCCTGCCAGTAATGTACAGACATCCTCGACAACATCCCGGACTGAAATGTCCACGGTTTCCACGGTCATTTTGCCCGCTTCAATTTTTGAAAAGTCGAGGATGTCGTTAATGATGGAAAGCAGGGAGTCAGCAGAGGAATAAGCGGTATTGAGAAAATCAGTTTGTGTTTTTGTCAGCGATGTGTCTTTCACCAGGTCCAGCATGCCAAGAACACCATTCATCGGTGTACGGATTTCATGGCTCATATTGGCCAGGAAAGAACTTTTGGCCTTGGCTGCATCCAAAGCGGCTTCTTTGGCTTCATGAAGCTCGGTCAGATTTTCTTTTAATTCCCGATTGGCCATTTTCAGTTCATTGGTTCTATTGGCAACGGTTGCTTCGAGGTTTTCACGATGTTGCTGCAGTCGGTCATCTCTCTCTTTTATCTGCATGAGCATGTCATTGAAGCAGTCATACAGTTGTCCAATCTCATCGTTATCATATTTTTGAACCTGGCGATCATATTGCTGGTATGCAGAGATTT
>NZ_JAHHPO010001137.1 GCF_024606365.1 Endozoicomonas sp. ONNA2 | reverse complement strand
CTTATATCACCGCCTGCGCGGCCCGGCCCGATTAGGCGATGCTTTACGACGGGTTAGGTAATGGCTGTCAATTTTCATACGTCAGTTGCCTTTTAATGCATGGCCGGTGCTTGCTTTTTGCGCCGGGCTCCTGCAAGGTTCTGTTGTTACACTTTTTTTACCTGCCAATTTTCAGATCGTCTTAATCCATGGCCAATACATCGATACAGGGAAAAAGCGGCATTCAGGGAGTTCCGCAAGAGAGGCTGCCGCGCCATGTGGCTATCATTCTTGATGGTAATAATCGCTGGGCCAAACGGAAACACCTGCCCGGGCTTGCCGGCCATCACGCTGGTGTCAACCGGGTTCGTGAGGTGGTTGAAGCCTGCGAGGAGCAGGGTGTTGAAGTGCTTACGCTGTTTGCGTTTAGCAGCGAAAACTGGAATCGACCGATCTTTGAAGTGAATGGCCTTATGCGCCTGTTTCGGGGTGTTCTCAAACGTGAGGCTCGACGGTTGCAAAAAAACAGGATCCGTTTGAAGGTCATTGGTGACGTTTCCCGATTCAGTCCTGACATCCAGAAATATATTCAAGAAGTGGAAGCGCTCACTGCCCATGATTATTCCGTGACCCTGGTCATTGCTGCCAACTACGGTGGTCGGTGGGATATCACTTCTGCTACTCGACAACTGGCTGAAAAAGTGGCTCGCGGTGAGTTTGCCGCTAATGATATTGATGAGTCTGTCATTGAACAACATCTCAGTACGGCGGGTTTGCCTGCTCCTGATCTATTGATTCGTACCAGTGGTGAGCAGCGAATCAGTAACTTTCTGTTGTGGCAATGTGCTTACAGTGAGTTTTATTTTACCGACACCCTGTGGCCGGATTTTGGCCGTGCTGAATTGCAGCAGGCGCTGCTAAGCTATGCCCGTCGCCAGAGACGATTTGGCAAAACCAGCGAGCAGGTGGAGGCTGAAACACTGTGCTGAAAGAAAGAATTATAACGGCTGTTATATTGGCACCAGTGGCCCTGTCGGGCGTTTTTTTATTACCGTTAACCGGTTTTGGCTGCTTTATCGCCGCTATAATTATGCTGGCAGCCTGGGAGTGGGCAAGCCTCTCGGGTTTTCAACAACGAGCTGCACGTCTGAGCTATGCCCTGGCTATTGGTGCCTGCTGTGGTTTGACCCTGTATTTACCGCCCTCTGTAATCCTTGTACTGGCTGCTATCTGGTGGCTGATTGCCTTCATCCTTGTCCGACAATATCCGGGGAGCGGGCGTTGGCTTGCCAACAGGCCCCTTAGATTATTGATGGGTTTTCTGACTCTGGTACCACCATGGCTGGGTCTTTATGAACTCAAACAAATGATCGACTCAGCCTGGTTGATCGTTACGCTTCTGGTCATGGTCTGGGCGGCCGACTGTGGTGCTTATTTTGTAGGCAAGCGTTTTGGTAAAACAAGGCTTATTGAGCGAGTGAGCCCTAAAAAGACCCTGGAGGGACTGGTGGGGGGGCTACTGTTTTCAATGCTGATTTCAAGCCTTGTAACTTTGTTTGCCAATATCAGCTTTATTCAGGGGGTGTCATTGTTGATGCTGACCATTGTGACCGTTCTGGTTTCCGTTCTGGGGGACCTTTGGGAAAGTGTGATTAAACGTTACTCCGGGGTTAAGGACAGTGGTAGTCTATTGCCCGGCCATGGTGGTGTGCTCGACCGAATTGACAGCCTGACTGCTGCGGTTCCCATATTTACTCTTTGTGTCATGATAATCAGGGGGATATAGGTCATGACTGCACCGTGCTCTCGATCCGTCAGACAGCGGGTTTGTGTACTCGGGTCCACCGGGTCCATTGGCAAAAGTACATTGGATGTTATTGCTCGCAACCCGGATCAATACAGCGTGCATTCTCTGGTAGCGGGCAAAAATGTGGCTGTTATGCTGGAGCAGGCCCGTCAGTTCCAGCCGCAATATATCGTTTTGGCGGATGAGCAGGCAGCCAGCAATCTCAGGACAGACCTGCAGTCGGCAGGCCTGAATACGTCCGTTGCATCCGGCCAGGATGCAATGAACCAGGTGGCGGCCGATGGTGACGTCGATGTGGTTATGGCGGCCATTGTGGGCGCTGCAGGGCTATCGCCAACTATGGCGGCGGTTCGTGCCGGGAAAAAAATACTCCTGGCGAACAAGGAAGCGCTGGTAATGACCGGAACCTTATTCATGGATGCGGTCAGGGCGTCTGGCTCTGTGCTCCTGCCTATTGATAGCGAACATAACGCCATTTTTCAGTGTTTGCCTGCTGATCATCACCTGGGTCTTGAGCGGGTGGGGGTCAGGAGAATATTGCTGACCGCTTCCGGAGGTCCATTTCGACAGTCACCGGTAGAAAACTTTGCTGCTGTGACGCCGGAACAGGCCTGCGCCCATCCAAACTGGAGCATGGGGCGTAAAATTTCGGTAGACTCTGCCACGATGATGAATAAGGGGCTTGAGTTTATTGAAGCGTGCTGGTTATTTGATGCCCGTCCCGATCAGATAGAAGTGGTGATTCATCCGCAAAGCATCATCCACTCAATGGTGGATTATGAGGATGGCTCAGTGCTTGCGCAGATGGGCAATCCAGATATGAGGACGCCCATTGCCTATGCCCTGGCATGGCCTGGCAGAATACCCTCCGGCGTTGCCCCCCTGTCCCTGACCGAGATCGGCAGACTGGATTTCAATGCTCCGGACATGATGCGTTACCGGTGTTTGAAGTTGGCCCAGGATGCGGCACGCAGCGGAGGTACAGCCGCTGCTATGCTCAATGCTGCCAATGAAATTGCCGTTGATGCATTTTTGGAGCGCAAGCTCCGTTTTGACCGCATACCTGAAGTTATTGATGCAACTTTACAGACTTTGCCGGTCATGAGGGTCGGCGACTTGGATCACGTGCTGGAAGCCGACAGGGAAGCCCGCAGTCTGGCACAGAAACAGGTTTCACTAATGCAGGGTGTTGCATGATTTTTGAATCGCTCCTGTCGCAGATAGCTGGCTCAGCGCAGACTATATTCGCTTTTGTCGTAACCCTTGGAATACTGGTGAGTATTCATGAGTATGGTCACTTCTGGGTGGCTCGGCGTTGTGGTGTTAAAGTGCTCCGCTTCTCCGTGGGTTTCGGCAAGTCATTGTGGCGTTGGACTGATCGTCACGGTACTGAATACAGTATTGCGGCAGTACCGTTGGGTGGCTATGTCAAGATGCTGGATGAGAGGGAGGGGCCGGTTCCCGATAATGAACGGCATCTTTCCTTCAATAGTAAGCCCGTTATTGCCAGGATTGCCATTGTCGCTGCCGGTCCTGCAGCTAACTTTCTGCTGGCGGTTTTTGCCCTCTGGCTCATGTATATGGTGGGCGTTCGTACCCTGATGCCCCAGGTTGGCAAAGTGATTCCCGATTCACCGGCTGCGGTTGCAGGAATTAACCCCGGTGATGAAATCGTTGCGCTGAACGATGTTGAAACCCCGGGCTGGCAGGCTGTCAACATGGAACTGCTGAGCTACATTGGTGAGAGTGCAAGCCTTCATTTCTCTGTCCGCGCTGGCGAGCCAGGAGAAGTCTCAGAGGGGGCCGTCCGAAATAAAAATGTCGCGGTAGTTGACTGGCTTGTTAATGAAGAACAGCCCAACCCCATACGTTCGCTGGGTATTGTGCCATACTCTCCTGTCATTCCTGCGGTGATTGGTCAGTTATCGGACGATGGCGCAGCAGCGCGAGATGGTCTTGAGTCAGGTGATAAAATATTGAGTGTTAATGGGGAAACCATCATTGACTGGATGCACTTTGTTGAACTGATTCGTGACAATGCCGGCCAAACGCTTCAATTGTTGGTTGAGCGTGATGGTGTCATTCAGGACATGCCGTTGACCCCGGGCAGTCGATCCACTGATGGGGTCACCACCGGTTTTATCGGTGCAGGTGTCCAACAGGTCTCCTGGCCAGAAACCATGATTCGCCATTTACAATTCGGGCCGGTTGAGTCCTTGTTAAAAGGTGTCCGGGCCACCTGGTCGCTGACCAGCATGACACTGGAGTCTCTCTGGAAAATGGTTGTCGGGCTGGTTTCTGTTAAAAACTTGAGCGGTCCGATAACCATTGCTAAAGTGGCGGGCGCATCGCTTGAGTCCGGGCTGGAAAATTTTCTCTATTTCCTGGCCATGTTGAGCGTCAGTCTTGGGGTACTGAACCTCCTCCCCATACCAGTGCTGGATGGTGGTCATCTGTTTTTCTATCTCATTGAAATGGTCAGGGGCAAGCCTCTTTCTGAGAAAATACAGACACTGGGTTTGAAAGTCGGGGTAACGTTTGTTGTCGGAGTGATGATGCTGGCCATGTATAACGACCTGAGTCGCCTCTTTCAATGATCCTTTGGGTCAGACCGATGGGCTTTCTAAACTGGCATCGACATCCAACATAGAGACAAACAACCAACATTTTGCGCTCTGCGCGTCATAATAGCGGTGTGGAAATTGAAGAACATGTTTTTCACGTTAATGCGAAATGAACACGGATAAGAACGGATTCCATGAAGCGATCACTGTTGTCTCTGCTGATTGGCTCTTTAGCCATCGTGCCTGCTGCCCGGGCCTTCGTTGTCTCAGATATCCGAATCGATGGCCTGCAACGGATTTCAGCCGGGACCGTTTTTAACGCCCTGCCCGTTGAGGTTGGTGATGATATTGAATCGCCGGATATCGCCGGGGCCGCCCGCGCTCTTTATCAAACCGGTTATTTCAATGATATCCGTATGGCTCGTGAAGGCAATGTACTGGTAGTTGCTGTGGTTGAGCGACCCTCCATCAGCTCCATTGAGATCAAGGGCAACAAGGCCATCAAGACAGAAGATCTGATGACGGGCCTGGAGCGCTCCGGTCTGGCTGAGGGAGAGATTTTTCAGCAGGCCACGCTCGAGGCGATCCGTCTTGAACTTGAGCGTCAATACGTTGCCCAGGGGCGTTACGGTGCACGGATTACTGCCGATGTTGAAGCCCAGCCCCGTAACCGGGTGAAGTTGCGTATCAAAGTCAAGGAGGGCAAGGTTGCTACAATCCAGCATGTCAATGTTGTGGGTAACCTGGCCTTCCCCAAAGATGAACTTATCGACCTTTTTGAGCTGCAGAAATCCCGGTGGTATCAGTTCTTCAGTTCTTCGGATAAATACTCCCGTGAGAAACTGTCCGGTGATCTGGAACGTTTGAGATCATGGTACCTGGATCGGGGATATATCAACTTCAATATTCCCTCCACCCAGGTTTCTATCAGCCCTGACAAGCAGAGTGTGTACATTACCGTCAATATTGATGAAGGTGACAAGTACACAGTCAGTGACGTCAAGCTAGCCGGTGATCTGGTGATACCCGAAGATGAGGCAAGAAAGCTGCTTTTGACCCAGCCGGAGCAAGTGTTTTCCCGTAGACTGATCACGACCACTGAAGAGATCCTGAGCCGCCGCCTTGGTAACGAAGGGTACACCTTTGCCAATGTTACGGGAATTCCCAAACCGGATCACGACAACAAAACCGTTGAGTTAACCTTTTTCGTTGATCCGGGGCGAAGAGCGTACGTCCGACGGATTAATTTCTCAGGAAATACCAAGACCGATGATGAGGTATTACGCCGGGAAATGCGCCAGATGGAAGGTGCTTCTGCAAATACCCAAAAGATTGAGCAGTCCAAGGTACGGCTTGAACGTCTGGGGTATTTCAAGGAAGTCAACGTGGAAACACCTCCGGTTCCGGGAACCAGTGACCAGATTGATGTCAATTACACTGTAGAGGAGCAGCCTTCCGGTAGTGTCACCGCCAGTATCGGCTACTCCCAGTCTGATGGCCTGCTGCTTGGTGGCTCGGTCAGCCAGAGCAACTTCCTGGGTACCGGCAACAAGGTGACGGTTGGTCTGAACAAGAGTGATGTCAGCCAGCTCTACAATTTCAGTTTTATGGACCCTTATTACACCATTGACGGAGTATCCCGTGGTTTTGATGTCTACTATCGGACCTATGACTACAGTGATTCTGATATCTCAAGTTATGCGGCTGATACCTATGGTGGTAACGTCCGTTTTGGTTATCCACTGTCTGAAACACAGTCCATCAATTTCAGTCTTGGGGTTGATGGTACCGAAATTACTACCGGTTCCGGCACGCCCGGGGTTATCCTGAATTATCTGGCTACTGAAGGGCGCAAGTTTACCAATATCAAGACGTCTCTGGGGTGGTCGCAGTCAGAGCTGAACCGCGGGCTGCTGCCAACGGCGGGTTTTTCCCAGAGTGTATCGTTGTCCGCCGCAATTCCGGGTTCAACCACCACATTTTATAAGCTGCTGTATCGAGGTCAGTACTTCCAGCCCCTCACCCGCAATTTGACAGCACGTTTTGCCACACGTCTGGGTTATGGCGGTGCCTATGGCGACACGACTGAAATGCCGTTCTTTGAGAATTTCTATGCCGGTGGGTTCGGTTCTGTCAGAGGTTACAAGGACAACTCCCTGGGGCCGAAGGCTCCGCAGAGTGATAATGCCGATGACTTTAACAGCATGGGTGGCGATGTGCTTGTGGAGGGTACGGTTGAGGTGTTGTTCCCTCTGCCATTTGTGAAAGACCAGCGCTCATTGAGAACCAGCCTGTTCTTTGATTTCGGTAACGTCTTTGATACCACCTGTCCTGCGGGTGTTGATATGGTCGGTTGTTACAAACCGGATCTGGCAGAGTTACGATACAGTACCGGTGTTGGTCTGACCTGGATTACCCCACTGGGCCCGTTGACGTTCAGCCTGGCCAAAGCACTCAAGGTCAGGGATCAGGATAAGGACGAGACCCAGACCTTTCAGTTCTCCCTGGGCACTCCATTCTGATCTTATTGTGACAAGCCCTCTTGAAAGCGGGCGTTTTACCTGATTAGCCTGATTGGTTTTACCTGATTAAAAGGTGCTATCAGGCACCTTTTCTTTATAATGTGCGCTTTTCCCGCTCTCAGGAGATGTATTTTGAAATCGATCAGACTGGCATTCCTGGCCCTGATTCTGCTGGCCCCTTTGGCTAATGCTGCCACAACCGACAAGAACATAGGTGTTCTGGATACGGTGATGGTGTTGAGCGAATCCAATGCAGGCAAACAATACGCCAAAAAGTCTGAAGCCAGGTTCAAGCCTCAGTTAGTTGCTCTGCAGAAGCTTGAGGGCGAAGTTCGTAATATGCAGGAAAAACTTCAGAAAGATGGCCCGACCCTGAGCGCCGAGCAGTTGAAAGTCCGTCAACTGGAGTTACAGCGACGGTATGAAGATTTACAGCTGAAAGGACGCCAGTATCAGACTGACAAGGCAGAAGCGGATAATGCAGAGCGTGAAAGACTTCGCCCAAAACTGCAGGCTGCCATCGATAAGGTCGTCAGTGAGTTGAAGCTGGATTTGATCATTGATCGCCAGATGGCCATTTATGCCAGCTCTGGTATTGATATCACCCGCAAAGTAATCGAAAGCCTCAACCAGATGAAGTAATCAATCATGACTGCTGTTTATACTTTGTCCGAACTGGCAGAAAAGTGCGGTGCCCGTCTGCAGGGAGACGCGGACAAGCAGATTTCAGGTCTGAATACTCTGCAGGATGCCCGGGGGTATGAGCTAAGCTTTCTGGCCAACCCGGCCTATGCCAGATACCTGAAAACCACTCAGGCCGGTGCGGTTATTCTCTGCCCTGATTCGGCCAGTGAATTTTCCGGGAATGCCCTGATTCTTGATAACCCCTATCTGGGTTATGCCCGGCTGTCTTTCCTGTTCGATCCTGACCGTGGTGGCAATGCAGGTATCCACCCCAGCGCCGTGGTTGATGAGACCGCCAATGTCGATACTACGGCCGCTATTGGTGCCAATGTGGTGATTGAGGCCGGTGTTCAGATTGCCGCCGGTGTGCGCATTGACGCCGGTACAGTGGTAGGTCACGACTCCGTGCTTGGCTGTGATGTCCACCTGCATCGTCATGTCACGGTTTGCCATGGTGTCACCATTGGGGATCGAACCATCATTCATTCCGGGGCGGTGATTGGTGGTGATGGTTTTGGTAATGCACACGCTGATGGTTGCTGGCATAAAATAGCCCAGATCGGTGGTGTGGTGATCGGCTGCGATGTTGAAATAGGCAACAACACCTGTATTGACCGTGGTGCGCTGGGTAATACGGAAATACACAATGGTGTACGTCTGGATAACCTGATTCAGATTGCGCACAATGTGGTGATTGGCGAAAGCACTGCCATTGCCGCCGGTGTCGGTATTTCCGGAAGTACAAAGATTGGTAAACATTGTACCATTGCCGGAGCAGCCGGTTTTGCCGGTCATCTGACCATTGCCGATGGTACGTTTATCACTGGCATGGCCATGATTACGCGCTCCATTACCCAGGCTGGCTCCTATTCTTCGGGCACTGGTTTTATGGAGAGTCGCGAGTGGCGGAAAAACGTGGTTCGTTTCCGGCAGTTGGATGATCTGGCAAGGCGGGTCAAGCAGCTGGAACAACAGTAATACTCAAACCCGTTTGCTAATCAGGTTGAAAATTTTTACGGTAAAGACAAGGCTGGTTTTCCAGCCTTTTTCTGTTGCAGATTAGAGTTTATGGCGAATGAGACGAATTGAGGTAATTAATTAAGGAGATCCTGCCCCATCGGTATCCTTTTTTGTTGGTGGATCGGATTCTTCAGGTGGATACAGATAACGGCACCATCGAGTGTCTTAAAAATGTATCCACCAATGAACCACATTTTAATGGTCATTTTCCCCAGCATCCGGTGATGCCGGGTGTATTGATTATTGAAGCGATGGCTCAGTCAGCAGGTATCCTTGGCTATCACATTCGTAAGACCGATGGTGACACCATCTACTATTTTGCCGGAGCGGATAAAGTGCGTTTTCGCACACCGGTGGTTCCCGGAGATCAGTTGATTCTTCGCGCAAAACTGTTGGCACTGAAACGGGATATCTGGAAATTTGCCTGTGAGGCGGTGGTTGATGGTAATATTGTCTGCACTGCCGAAGTTACGTGTGCAAGAAAGGAAATAAAATCTTGAGCGACACACTCTCCGTTACGGATTCTGAAGCTGCCAGGGCAGCCGTAAGCCCGTTAAAAGCCAATATTAATCCTGCCGCCAGAGTTCATCCCACGGCTATTGTCGAACCCGGTGCCCGTATCGGTGAGGATGTGGAAGTGGGGCCATGGACTTATATTGGCCCGGGTGTTGAAGTGGGCATGGGCAGCCGTATTCACTCCCATGTGGTGCTCAAGGGCCCAACGGTGATCGGGAAAAATAACCGTATTTTTCAGTTTTCCAGTGTTGGTGAAGAGTGTCAGGATAAAAAATACGCAGGTGAACCCACCCGTCTGGTGCTGGGTGATAACAATATTATCCGTGAAGGCTGTACGCTCCACCGTGGCACCATCCAGGATCAATGGCAGACTTCTATTGGCAGTAACAATTTGCTGATGGCCTACGCCCATGTGGCCCACGACTGTGTTATAGGCGACAACTGTGTGATTGCCAATAATGTGGCGCTTGCCGGTCATGTTTTTGTTGGTGACAGCGTCATCCTGGGTGGTTACACAACGGTACATCAGTTCTGCAAAATTGGTTCCTTCAGCATGAGTGCTGCCCAAACGGCGCTGTTTAAAGATGTGCCGGCCTTTATCATGGCCAGTGGTAATCCGGCTGAAGCCCATGGTATGAACTTTGAAGGCATGCGTCGGCGGGGCTACGCGCCTGAACTGATCAGCAAACTGAGACAGTGCTACAAGATCATTTACCGCCAGGGTTTGAGAACGGCTGAAGCGATTGACCGCCTGGAGAGTATGGAGCCGTTACCGGAAATTCAACTGCTGATTGACTCTCTCAAATCATCAACCCGTGGTATTACCCGGTGATGAAATCCGCTGTGGGGTTATCATTACGTATTGCATTGGTTGCAGGAGAAGCCTCAGGGGATATGCTTGGGGCCGGGTTGATCCGGGAAATCAAACGACATTATCCAGACGCCTACTGCTATGGTATTGGCGGCCCCCTGATGCAGTCAGAGGGCTTTGACAGCTTGTTCCCCATGGAGCGGTTATCGGTAATGGGGCTGGTTGAGGTCTTGGGGCGTCTGCGGGAGCTGCTGGGTATTCGAAAACAGTTACGGGAGCGGCTGATTGCCGATCAGCCCGATGTATTCATTGGCATTGATGCCCCTGATTTTAACCTGGCCCTTGAACGCAAGCTGAAAGCTTCCGGTATTCCAACCGTGCATTATGTCAGTCCCCAGGTATGGGCCTGGCGTGAAGGTCGTCTGAAGAAAATCCGACACTCAGTAGACCATATGCTGGCTCTGCTGCCGTTTGAAGCGGACTATTACCGGAATCATGATGTACCTGTGACTTTTGTCGGTCACCCTCTGGCGGACCAGATTCCGATGAATCCGGATCAGGACGCAGCCAGACAGACTTTGGGTGTCAGTCATGGTGGTGGGCCGCTGATCGGACTCTTGCCGGGAAGCCGTAAAACCGAGGTAGCCAAACTTGGTCCATTATTTCTTGAGACCGCACGACTGCTCAGAAAAGATTTTCCCGATGCCCGCTTTTTGATTCCCTGCGCTAATGAACGACGAAAAAAACAGCTACTGCCTATTGTCAATGAGTTTCCGGATCTGGATGTCATCGTCTATGATGGTCAGGCGCAATCGGTCATGGCGGCATCGGATGCGATTCTGATCGCCTCGGGTACTGCTGTTCTTGAAGCTGCACTGCATAAAAAGCCGCTGGTTGTCAGTTATAAAATGGCGCCGCTGAGCTTTGCCATTATCAGCCGGATGGTGAAGGTCAAATATGTCTCTTTGCCAAACCTGCTGGCCGACACAGAGCTGGTACCTGAACTGTTACAGAATGATGCTACCCCTGAAACCCTGAGAGTTTGTATCAAGAAGGCGCTTGAGGATCAGGATTACACGGGGGGGCTGAAGCAGTCTTTCATGGAGATTCACCGTCAGCTCAAGCAGGATGCCAGCCGGTTGGCCTTTGATGCGGTGATGTCGGTCATTCAGCGGCGTTAAGAGCCTTCAGCCGTTTGAGAGCCTTCAGCCGGTAGAGAGCCTTCAGCGGGTAGAGAGCCTTCAGCGGGTAGAGAGCCAATGAAGCAGAATCAGTTTGACGGGTTTGAATCCAGTGACACAGGAATAATCATTGCCGGTGTCGACGAAGTGGGCAGGGGGCCATTGTGCGGACCAGTGATTGCTGCTGCCGTCATTCTGGACCCTGCTCGCCCGATTGCAGGTTTGAATGACTCTAAAAAACTGTCGGAAAAAAGGCGGGAGGCGCTCTTTGACATGATTTGTCAGGACGCCCTCGCCTGGTCGCTGGGCAGGGCTGAAGCAGCAGAAATCGATGAACTGAATATTCTCCATGCCACCATGCTGGCAATGCAGCGGGCCGTTGCGGGGTTAGCGGTCAGACCTGAACTGGCTTATATTGATGGAAACCGCTGTCCAACGCTGACATGCCGCTCTGAAGCCATTGTCAAAGGCGATAGTCGTGTTCCTGAGATTGCTGCAGCTTCCATTATTGCCAAAGTGACCCGCGACCGGGAAATGTTGATTATGGACAGAGAGTGGCCAGGTTATGGCATTGCTGGGCATAAAGGTTATCCAACCAGGGTTCACCTTGAAGCGTTAAGAAAATTGGGGCCTGCTCCCGTGCATCGTCGTTCCTTCAAGCCAGTTCGGGAACTGGGAGGCTGTCCGAGAATAGCGCCCGACTGGGCGTCCTCGTAGAG
>NZ_JAHHPO010001136.1 GCF_024606365.1 Endozoicomonas sp. ONNA2 | reverse complement strand
GACTTTTCCCTTTGAGATTCCAGGCGATCCAAAATACGACTTAGTCAGGAAACTGAAATCAGGGTCAGGTCTTTCATTTTGCATAACACTTGTCGTTTATAGTGATAAACGAGATATTTGCACAATGAAAGACCTGACCCCAGATTTGTGACCCCAGATTTGTTCCCCCGCGACGTCACATGATACAGCGCACCCGCATACTCAATCCGCAACGGCCTGCTCATTTTTTTACCTCCCAAACTGATAATCAAGGAGGTTTAAAAGTAGAACAGTTTTGATGGGTGTCAAGAGTCAAGACCTGACCCCGGTTTTTTGACCCCGGTTTTTCGGCTTACCCCGCCTGATTGGGCTGGGCCGCGCAGGCGATACTTGCCCCTCAGTTTTGGTCATCCGAAAAAGGAACTGATGAAAATAAATAAAAATTTGGTTTCTATCGATGTATTTTGCGAGATGGACGACTTACTTTCAATTTCTGCATTGTATTTAAGATATTTTGCTACGGCTTCATCATTAAAATCCATATTGTAGTCATTAAATTTTTCCAGTTCACTTTTTACCATGTCTTGAAGTATGGCTGCATTAGCGTTATCTATGTCTTCGGTTAATTCATGTCCTTTTTTTTTGGCATAATTGATTGCTCTTGTGGTCTTTTCAATTTGGGTTTCAGACGAATCTTCCGGACGTAAAACACTAACCAGTGTATTTAATGAACGTAATGTTCGTATGAGATAAAGTTTCACAGATGGGTTAGTCAGAGCGAGAAAGCAAAAGAAGTTGTGCAAAGCAAGAGTTTTTAAGAAATATTGACCAGCACAGAACGATCTCAGAATAGAGCTTTCAACTTGCTTGCCTTCAGCTGTTCGATAATAATCGCAATAAGTTTCAGAAATGCGATCTGATTGGGGATCATTGTTAAATTCAGCGGAAAAACACGCAGTTTCGAACAGTGTAGGACGAAAATATTTTTTTGCATCAGTAACATCCTTGCAAGGTCTGCCAGGAACAATCATTTCATGCATGTTAGCTTGGCACTTTAATAAAAGATTGATCATCTCTGCTTTAGCATTTTTCGCAGAAATAGTTGCTTCCTGCAATGGTGAGTGTTGAATAGGATTAGTCGGGTCAATGTTATTTGTATTACCGTGTTTTGAGAGTAGTTGCTCCAGAATAATGACATTACCTTGTTTTGCTGCAAGCATGACAGGAGTAATCCACATCTGGCAAGATGGTATTGCTTCTTGCCTTTCAAAGTTGCCAATGTGTGTCCATGCCCCATCGTAATGACCATAACGGATTTTATAGTTGGGGTCAGCATTGTGTTCTAAAAGGATTTTCGTGATTTCCGGGTGACCCTTTTCTATGGCTACGAACATTGCGGTAACGCCATCTCCCCTGGGTTTGTCAGGATGATACTCTCTGGATTTAGCCATCTCTTGAATGACCTTCACTTGATTTTCCTGCGCAGCAATAATCAGAGCATTACACTGGAGTGTTGACGATGGATTAATTTCACAGGGATTTGCCTGATAGTGGATTAATGCTGCAACAACTGCTGCATTACCATGTCGGGCAGCATACATCATCGGGGTGTCATTTTTTTCACTGAACGAAAGTGGACTGCTGAACCACTTACGCCGTGTTGCTGCATCAGTACCCGATAATAAAAGAACAAGGTCATCACCATCATCCGAATTGCACAGCATTTGAAAGCGAGAGGTTAAAGCAACCGGAGTTGTCTCAGCTATTGTGCCGGGTTGTGTGCCGGGTTGGGAAAAAACATCGGGCACTTCAGGCAGCGCTTTCTGGGCAGTGAATTCAGGTTTGACGTCAACACGGGTTACTGTTCGATCAGACAAAGATAAAGTATCAGGTACAGAGTGACCGCCATCTCTGCAAGGAATCTGAACATCTCCTGTTTTAGCCGTTTTATCCAATTCGTCTTGCGGAGTACCAGATTGAATGGATATTAGGGACGAAGTCACTGAGTTACTCAAGTCCATTGGTACTAAACCTTTTAATTGCCAGATAAATTTTCGGTCAGTTTTTTTGTCACTCGATTCGATGAAGCTACAACTATTATATATATTGTCAAGCAAACTTCAGAAAGCGCCGAATCGTGCCTGATGAACCAAGGATTTTCATGGTAGATCATGGTCAGTTAAACTTAATCAACCCCTTTGACAGGTCATTCGATGAGAAGTTCAATTTTGGAAAAAACCAGGAAAAAACCAGCGGGAAAAAACCAGCGTCAGGTCTTGAATCTTGAATGTGTTCAAAAGGAAAGACCTGACTCGTAAGTGTAAGTGCTTAAGTAAGAAGTGCTTAAGTAAGTAAGTGTAAGTGCTTAAGTAAGAAGTGCTTAAGTAAGTGCTTAAGTGCTCAAAAACTACGGGTATAAGGCAAAATTTCCCGTAGTCGTCTACATTTATTACTCATGACTTTT
>NZ_JAHHPO010001135.1 GCF_024606365.1 Endozoicomonas sp. ONNA2 | reverse complement strand
GTCATGTTGAGTGTTGTCATGTTGAGTGTTGTCATGTTGAGTGTTGTCATGTTGAAGCATCTTCTTCGTTTAATGCCGGAGATATTATGGAAGCGGGTTATGGTGAGAAGCTCTTGGCTGATATTTATCTGCCTGCACAATTCCAGACTGTAACTATAGAGTCAGAAACAAATTCAGCAGCTCAAGGCTGCCTGACTTCACACCCGTATTCAACCATTCAGGGCAACAAGCGTGACAATGGCGACAGCGGTGCGCCGATTGACGGTGCGCCGATTGACGATGTCAATCATTCTTCGAACCTGCCAGAAAATATTAATAGCGGTTGTGGTAATCAGGGTGATAGGAACATATATATGCCCATGCAAATAACCAGGATTTAGATATAGCGCGTTGCAGTTATAAGCAGCGCTCTTGAATAACCGGGAACTGAGCCTGTATAAGCGTTCCTTATGACTGCTTCACGTCACGTTGAACTTTGGTAAGCGTAACCTGCTGTCGCTTAATCAGTTCCAAGTCGAGCGAGTCAAAATAGTCGAAAGGTGCTTTTCCTTCCAGAAGTTTCACTGTCTCACCTTTTTCAGAATATACGTGGTAGTAAAGAGGCAGCTCCATCTCTTTGGCAATGTCCCGTGCGGCATCAATGAACATTAAATTAGTTTTTTTGTAAAGAACTTCCGGATAGGCCTTCTCAAGAAATAATGCAGGGCGATCATCCTGATCCAACACCATGCGTATCACACTCCTGCTCTGGATATTGCCTTTTTGGCTCTTTCTGACAATCATGGCATTTCGTCCATCCATCACATAGCTCATGAGCGCCTTGTTACCGATATACAGAGACTTTGCCGGTGATAGGCAGGTTGTGGCTTCAAGTCCACTAATAAAAAGGTCCCAGGGATCTTCTGTCAGCTCCAGGGTTTCCCGGGGTGACACCAGCTTGTTTTTGGTTGTCTCACTGAAGTGACTGAAATTCTTCCCCCAACCTGCCTGGAATTTGGGGTATATCTTGTAAACGGCCTGCAAGTGTGGATTGTTCAGTGGTGACTGCCTGGTCTGAATAAAAGTATTGTCAGCAATACTCTTGATAAACTCACGGGTAAGCTCGGTAATTTCTGTATTCCCGAATTCTATTACTGATGCCATGTAAGACGGCAGGAGATGGTAATATCGTTGTTCAAATAGCCATTGCGAGACTCCTTTACTTGTTCCCATTAAAGCGTCACTTCCTATTTCAGCAATCAGCAATGGTAATCCTTCTTTCTGACAGCTGAAGCCCAGGCTGTCCAGAAACTCATTAAAACGGTCTCCCATTTTGAAGGTCATGTGCAGTAAACCCAGTTTTTCATACGTCAAATTTTGAGTGAGTTTTTTCAGGATCGGCATTACCAGGGTCTTGTTCATAAGCTTGTTGGCCAATGCCTGCTCAAGCGTCGCCAGCCACTGATGGAAAACCTTGCCATCTCTGAGCTGCCGCCTGCCAGTGCTGGATTTCTGCAAATATTTATTGAGTTCCTCTACGTTAGCTTCCGAGATTATATCCGGTACAAATGCCAGCAACTGCAGGGGGGCCAGTCGCAAATGAGGGCCACCCTTGATTACGGGCTCACCCAGTAACTGCTGTATTTTCGGGGTGCTCTGAACCAGACGGGCCAGCCCACTGATCAGATAGGGAATATTTTTTTTATTGCCATGTGCCATGATGGCATCGACAAAAAGAGTCAATACTGAAATATCCATAATTTGTCTGGATGATTTGCAAGCCGCAATGACCATCAACAGTCGATGCACTTGTGCTTTGATATCGAGCTTGCCTTCAGGTAGTAATGTAGTGGCAACGTTTGTTTCCAGTTGGTTAACTGCAGGGATTAATACCGGTGAATATTCCGGGGTCATGTTACCAATGTTTGCCCTGAGTGCCGTTAGATACTTGTCCAGCGGTTTGCTTTCAAGTAAAGCAAATCCTTTGACATCACTGAGTTGTTTCAGATTTTCAAACTGTGAGACAGTATGGGCAGGTGCTTTCAATAAAATGGCCACGGCATGGATATAACGGCAATAATCAATGGAATTCGGTTGCTTCGACAAGTAGGCCAGCTCTTTGACAATATGCCAGATGCATGAATCGGTGATATACAGAACAGAGCGAATGTACGACGTTAACTCAGCAATATCAGCCTCATTGGAATAACCGGAACAAGCTGCATACAGAAACAGCAATCTTCTTATACAGACGTTGAAATCATCATTATCTTCAAATCTTGATAACTGCCCACTTTCGTTAACTCTCGGAATAAATTTTTTTTCAATATTATCAACTTCACTCAACAGTTGTCTGGCAAGTTCGTTGTTTTCCGATTCAAGGATTTTTCTGATTTCCAAAAGACTGTCCCTGATCAATTTATCACAGGCGAATGCTGTCAGCCCTTCATGAATTTCAACGAGCTCATCTGCCATAGAGGGCGTATCAGGCAAGCGTTGAAACAGGTTCTTTGCCCCCTCGAATCGGGTGGAAAAAGGAATCCCCGCTAGCCGCCAACAGAACCCTGTAAGTGGCTTTGTATCCTGTTCGTTAGCAGCCAACATAACCTGGAGTTTTTCAGCCCCGGTTAATGAGTTTGTTTCAGCTAACTTGCTTGCCATGTTCGTAGAGCCAAACTTTGAGGACTCGATAAAAACCGCACACAGTACCTCTTTGGTTGGTGACCTTTCTATTGCACCGTATTGAAATTCATCCCACAGTTTTCTGGCAGCCATCTGAATAGCTTTGGATTTTGAATTGGATAGTTTTGTCTTGATATCGGGTTGAAGATCAACCAGCCGTTCAAGCAGCTGTTTACTGCCAGCGGTATTGAAGGTTTGCTCTGACAGTTCGGTGGTGCCACCGTGCAGTTCTATCTGCCTGCCAAGGTACTGAATGGCACCATCTTCAGCTGAAAAGCCAATGGATGATGTCATGATGATTTCATGGAGTATCTCTGGTGTCTGGCCATTTAATTGATAAGGATTCATTTTAACGTCCTTCCACGGTTGTATAATTTATGGCTGTTTTGCATCCCGTTGTACATGGGTAAGGTAACTTCCTGTCTCTCCAGTATTCCGCTTAATGCGTCAAAATAGTCCAAAGGCGCTCTTCCTTCCAGAAGTTTCACTTCGTCACCTGTCGGGTAATCGTAAGTGCTCAAAAACCACGGGTATAAGGCAAAATTTCCCGTAGTCGTCTACATTTATTACTCATGACTTTT
>NZ_JAHHPO010001134.1 GCF_024606365.1 Endozoicomonas sp. ONNA2 | reverse complement strand
CACGACCGGCTTCCGAAGGTTTCAACGTCTTCTGAAGTTACGGATTCAGGTTAATATTCTCCTCCAGAAACAGGGCGCTGCAGCCCTGTTTTGACAGAAATCTGGCAAAAACCAGCCCGCCAATTCCTTTGCAATAATGAAATGAGTTCTGACCAATAACAATCATTGGTCTCAGCCAATGACTAACAGGGAAGTTGTATGTTCCGTAAATCTGCAGCCTTGGCAATGCCAGCAATTTTGATGACACTGGTGCTCACCGCCAGCCTGACTTTATTAACCCTCCATTTCAAAAATATCCTGCTGAAAAGTTACCAAAGCAAGCTGGAGCAGGTTGCCGAGATAACCGCACGTATTTTACAAGATGATATCGAGCTGCACGGTGACAATCACTTTGACTTTGACGTTATCGCCACTGATATAGGCGGGAGTGCAGACATCAGAGTTACCATTATGAATGAAAGCGGGATTGTCATTGGGGACTCACAGATACCTAAACATGATCTTGACCAGATGGATAATCATGGATCCCGCTCTGAAGTAATGGCAGCGATGCAGCATGGGCAAGGTTCATCAACACGACACAGTCATACCAAGGGGTATGACCTGATGTACTACGCGTTGAAGGTAAGTACTGTCAATTCTGGTCATCACGATCACAGTAGTGAACAAGGGCATGATGCAGCCAGCTATATTTCGAATGCTGGCGAGACCTATATAATACGTACGGCAGTTGCCATGAATGTGTTCACAGACGAACTGATGTGGATCTGGATCTGGGTAGTCGTCATCAGTTTACTGGGTGTTTTTGTGGTAATTATGATCACCCGCTTTTTCAGCTCCATGCTTGATAAACAGGCTAAACGTGAACGGGAGTCGCTGCAAACTGAAGTCAAAGTACGAACTCACGAACTCAGTTTGATGCAGCGGCTAGGCAGTCTGATGTCAGCCTGTACCACCATCGATAGTGCTGCTAACGTCGTTCATCCCATTGCTGACCATTTATTGCCGGGATGTCGTAGCGGCGCGATCACGCTGATCAAATCCTCAAGAAACCGGTTGGACCTTATCACTCAGTGGGGGGAGCAATGGCAGGGAAGCGACCGTTTTGAGCCCAGTGACTGCTGGTCACTACTAAAAGGGCATACTCACTTCAGCAGCGAAGATGGTCTGGAAATTCGCTGTCGCCACAGCAGTAAGGAAAGCGACCTGTACCAGGTTTGTATTCCCCTGGTGGCCCAGGGTGAAACCCTGGGAGTCTTGCATCTTAACTATCATGACCAACAGGCTCTGGAAAGCAATATATCAAAAGCGGAGTCCATGGCAGAACAGATCGGTCTGGCACTGGCCAATATGCGCCTGCGGGAGGATCTCAGACAGCAGGCGATTCGGGATCCATTGACCAGTCTGTTCAACAGACGATATATGATGGA
This sequence comes from Endozoicomonas sp. ONNA2, assembly GCF_024606365.1. Classification (GTDB taxonomy): domain Bacteria; phylum Pseudomonadota; class Gammaproteobacteria; order Pseudomonadales; family Endozoicomonadaceae; genus Endozoicomonas. The sequence continues at coordinate 694 of NZ_JAHHPO010001134.1, read as the reverse complement.
CTTTCTGGAGCAGCATACCTACAGCACGGAAACACAGAATGAAACGCTTTCTGTTATGATGATCGACCTTGATCACTTCAAGCGATTTAACGACACCTTTGGCCATGATGCTGGCGACTATGTGCTAAAACAGGTCGCCATGGAATTGAAGCAGGCGGCACGGGAAGGCGATCTGGTTTGCCGCTATGGTGGTGAAGAAATTTGTATCGTCTGTCCCGCTACTGATCTGGACACTGCCACAGAGCTGGGCAATATGCTGGTCACCCGGATCGCTGGACAGGGCATGCAGTTTAATGGTCAGTCTTTGGGCAACGTGACTATCTCGATGGGCATTGCAAACCGTTTGAACGCTGAAACTACCCATGACCTGTTGATTAAAGAGTCCGACAACGCCCTCTATCAAGCCAAAGAGCAGGGACGTAACAAAGCCGTCATCAGTAACCCGAAAAGCACTCCACCGGTACTTCCTCCGACCGGGGATTAATACCAATAATCCTTCAATGCTTCGTCAAAAAAATTATGTGCCTGCTTTAGCCCGGATATTTCATAAACTGCCCCGAATCTCGCGCACGACCACATCACATGGATGTGGGAGGTAGGGCGACGCAGGATGCCAAAGCCGAGGACTTTGTCGCTCTAAGGGATTTTGTGAGGGAGCGCCGTACCGGGGAGTACGGTCGACTGAGCAAAACTC
>NZ_JAHHPO010001133.1 GCF_024606365.1 Endozoicomonas sp. ONNA2 | reverse complement strand
TTGGGAGGTTCCAGCCAAGCTCCAAACTGTGTAATTGCTGTGGCTATAAAATGGAGACCATGCCGTTATCCGTCCGTGAGTGGAAATGCCCAAGTTGCCATTCAGTGAATGACCGGGACACGAACGCCGCACGGAATATAAGAGATATTGGTTTAGCTGATTCACTGGGACACAGTGATTGTATAAAGAGTTCCCCTGTAGGGAGTCCGGTCAGCGCAGGTTCTACAGCGAAAGGTGTTGAGTATTCTCGGCATGGGTCGCAAGAATCCCCCACCATAGCCGCTTAGCGGTGGGGCGGCCATCCGCTTGGTGGTGGGAGTATGTCAGGGCGTGATATTCAAGGCACCGTAAAGGTCTTCCTTCGTTAATAACAGTTCAAGGGACTGCGCTGTTCTGTGGCTTCGCACAGAGTCCCGTTATGGTCGTTTGCTCCCTTCAAGACCTTTCACTGGCTTTCGTTTCCCTGATTTATCACTGTATAAGACAGGCCTCATCAGGACAGGGCTCTTCAGGACAGGCCTCATCAGGACAGGGCTCTCTATTATAAAGCCCCCCTTTTTTTCCAAGAAGTTCATCGATCTCTGGATGATTAATCTTGGCCAAGTCCCGAGCCGTCCAGTCATCGTCATTCTCCTCATTGACCTCGATGCCCGGAACGGACAGTAACACCTTGACGGTTTCTGCACTGGCGTATCTGGCAGAAAAATGAATGGCCGCCCAGCGATTGTAATCCGTGACATTGATATCGATGCTTTTAACGTTTACCAACACCTGGACGGTGTCTGCACTGGCGTATCTGGCCGCTATGTGCAGAGGCGTCAAGCCATCTTCTGTTGTCTTCCTGTTGACCTTGATATCTTTAGCGGTCACCAGCGCCTTGACGGTCTCTGCATTGGCGTATCTTGCAGCTTTGTGAAGTGGCGTCCAGCCATCAACATTCTTCTGATTGACATTGACTCCGTCAGCCTTCACTAACTCCTTGACGTTCTTTGTGTGGCCATTCGTAGCAGCATAGTGGAGAGCCGTATTGCCAAAACGATCCCTGGCATTCACTTGGATGCAACGGATACCGTAGCTGTTCAGTAGTACCTTGACGGCCTCTGTGTGGCCACAGCTGGCAGCCAGGCGCAGAGCTGTGTTGCCATAGCTATCAATGGCATTGACATCCACTTCTCTGGTTGCAATCAGCGCTTTCAGGCGTGCGGTAAGGCCCCTGGCAGCGGCGATATGCTGTGGGGTTGTGCCTTTTTCATCGGTTGTATTGATGTATCTTGAGATGATCCGGCGAATGAAAGCTTCCCGGGAATCATCTTCGCTGTCAGGCGTGCGCAGTACGACAGTAATATCCGCTCCTTTACTGATCAGAACCTCCCGGACCTCATTGTTTCCGGTCAGGACAGCGATATACAAGGCACTGTAAAGGTCTTTCGCCCCCTCGTTAAGCAACAGTTCAAGGCACTGCGTTTGCCCACACCTGGCGGCTTCGCGCAGGGCGCCGTCAAGGTCGTTTGCTCCCATTTTGATCAAGGGTTTCAGGTACTGCGTTTGTCCTTGCCCGGCGGCTTTGCGCAGGGCGCCGTTAACGTTGGTTGCTCCGAGATTGATCAGGGGATCAAGGCACTGCGTTCGTCCCAGTTCGGCCGCTTTGCACAGGGCACCGTGAAGGTCGTATGCGCCCATATCGACCAGGGGTTTAAAGCACTGCGTTTGTCCCTGCCCGACAGCTTCGTGCAAGGCGCTATTAAGTTTGGCCGGGTTGGGTTTGGTGCTGATCAGGTATTCAAGGAGTTGAGTCTTGTTCTTCTGGATGGCAAAAAGCAGTAATTTATTGATATCCGCCCCGGCATCGATCAGTATTTTCAGCTCATTGGTGCGACGCAGCCGGGCAGCAATGCGCAGGGGGGTCTCACCATTGTGCTCGACGGCATTGACATCGCCATGGCAGTCGATCAGAGCCCGGGCGCAATGAGAATGGCCGAAATTGATGGCGACAGCAAGCGGGTGTACACGACGACCGTTGATCACTGAACGGTAAAGCCCATTTGCCAAAGTTTCGTCCTGGCTCAGCAGTTTTTTCAGTTCGCGCAGATCCCCGGTACGGCAGACATTCAACATCAGGGATTCACAATAACGTGAGCTGTCATCACGGCCGTTGCTCTTGTCCAGACGAAGCAATGGCAGTGCCTTTTTTTGCTTGCATTCAGCGCATTGGCGTTCATCAAGCCTTTTTACCTTCTGTTCTTTACTGTCAAACCATCGGGTGATGCATTCCAGGTGAAAAACATGGGGTTTCGCAGTGCAAGAGGTTTGGACCAGTGAGCGCCCACCATATTCTGCTCTGGTATAGCCGACATCACCACACAGGAAACATTTAAAGGGTAAATCTGTTGCATTGCCGACATCGTTCATCGCTTTAGCCTACTTTTAGTGACTCAAAACAAGTAGGACAAAAATCAGCAGAATAAATTCCATAAAAACAGAATTTTTTAACAAGACGATTGTCGTTAAAATCCCGAGTCAGGTACCCACCTGACCGTCTTGCACCAGGCCAGGGAGAATAGACTGCCCTACTGCGGCGAAAGCAAATTGGTCTAAAAATCCGCTTTTGTTCGGCAAATAGCCCCGCTATTCACCT
>NZ_JAHHPO010001132.1 GCF_024606365.1 Endozoicomonas sp. ONNA2 | reverse complement strand
CATTTTTCATCCCTGAGGGTGGCGCAAAATATTTTCACGCGCCATGGGCATTTGAGGTTAAACAACCAGGATAAGATCACCCATTATGCGTCGTTGGAAGTGCATTGTTAGTTTATTTTTTGCATTGTTCCTGTGCGCCCTGCGCCACATGGCGTTTGCCAACGAGCCTATTTTTCTCGCCACCACCAACCCCCCTCCCGGTTTTGAAGAACTGAGCGGCACTCAGCAATCTCTGGTAGATATCTATTTCGGCAACCGCTATATCGGTTCCCAGTTGGCCTCATTTAGCCCAACGATTATTGAATTGCCCAACCCTGCCGAGCTGGTTCGCCAGATTGGCAACCTGAATGACCCAGCACTGATCGTCAGCACCCTGACCGGCGAATTGAACAGCCATGCTGACCTGGTGTGCCTGAATGGTTCGTCACAAAACTGCGGTATTCTGGCAACACCGGTGGCTGGGGTAATCTTTGATGAATCCCGCTTTCGTGTGGACATATTCATCAACCGTCGTTTTATGCTGACCCGCGCAGCTGATGTGCGCAAATACCTGCCACCTTCCGATGCAGGCTTTGCCCTGATGCAGAACTTCTCTGCGGCAGTTTCCGGTTCCAGCTCTGAAAGCAGCGATAACAGTTACACGCTGAATGGGCTGACCATGGCGGCCCGGGAAGAGAACAGCCTCTATTGGAGCTGGGACTATTCCGATACCAACCACTTCTCCGTCAGCCAGTTCTATGGTCAGCGGGACTTTGAAGGACTGGAATACAACGGTGGTCTTTTATCCACCAGTGGTTTTGGTCTGAACCTGACCTCTGACCAGCCTATGGTCGGCCTGCGCATAAACAGTTCCGACAATACCCGGGAAGACCTGGACTTCTCCGGTGGTATGCCGGTAGCCGTGTTCCTGCCCACCCGTGGCCGGGTGGAAGTGCGCAAAGATGACCGCCTGATCGACAGTGCTTTTTTCGAAGCGGGTTCCCAGCAGCTGGACACCTCCGGCTTCCCCAGTGGCGCTTATGATATTGAAATCCGTATCGTTGATGAGGCCGGCAACCTGATCACCACAGAAACCCGCTTCTTTGCCAAGCAGAGCCAGATCCCCCCCGTCGGTGAATGGCTGTTCTTTGCAGAAACCGGCCAGGTGGTGAACCGTCAAGTGGATAAAGCCCTGCCAGAGCTTACCAAACAATGGCTGACCCGTGCGGGCACCAGCCGCCGCGTACACGATACCCTGGCGGCTACGGGTGCGGTGGCCATCAATAATGACGATGCCCTGATGGAATTCGGGCTTTACCACTTCGGCTACCGTTATGAAATTTCTCCATCGTTGATGCTGGCGGATAATGGCAGCAAAGGCTTTATCGTCAACAGTCGTCTGAGCCTGGCAGACTTATCACTTTCGGGCAACTATCGTCGTTTATGGCGCGATGAGTTATTAACTGATGAGGTTGATGGTGATGGCAATGAAATCCCCGGCCTGTTTGGCAACGCCTTTGAACAGCACTCTGTTTCGGCTGCAATGCCGCTGCTGGACGGCAGCCTTGGCTATCGTTACAGCCTGAACCAGAGCTATGACGACAATAATGAAGAGCAGGACCCGACCCGTACCCATAGTTTGGATTACCGTCGCACTCTGTTTCGAACCTTTGATTACGACGGCGATGTGACCTTGAGCTTGAGCAAGTCCGGTGATACCCAGATTGGCCTGGTCAGCTTCAGCTTCCGTTACCGTCAAGACCGTTGGAACTTTCGGGCCACTCCACGGGCAGAGATCAACAGGCAAAATGGTCAAACCGAACGCTCTGAACGACTGCGGATCTCTACCTCGTGGAATGATGGTGATCTGCTGGATGGTGATTTGCGTTTTGATGCTGGCGTTGAAGGTGGCACCGGTGATGAACGTATGGATGGCAGCGTGCAGTACGCTAACCGTTATGGCCGGGCCAGCTTCAGTGCCAGCCACACCAGGAGCAGTGACAGTAATACCACCTCCTGGGGTGGCAGTATGAACACCAGCTTTCTTACCGATGGCGACGTGTTTGCCCTGGGTGGTGAAGAGCGTGCCGAGAGCGCCCTGGTGGTGAACCTGGAAGGTCGCGCCGGTGATGTATTTGACGTCAAGGTAAATGGCCAGCGTCGTGGCTATGCCATTGCTGGCTCCCCATCCATTATTGCCCTGACACCCTACGAGCAATATCGGGTTAGCCTGAGTCCGGCCGGTGAAACCCTGTACAGCTTTGATGAACGGGAAAAAACTGTGACGCTCTACCCAGGCAATGTGGTAACTCTGGATTACGAAGCTATTCCACTGCAACTGCTATTTGGACGACTGCTGTTTAATGGTCAACCACTGGAAGGAGCCCGTATTAACGGTGGCCTATTCCCTGGCAGTACCGATGATATCGGTATGTTCCAATTGGAAACCCGTTCGGATGTAGGCAACCTTCAGATAGAGCTTGATAACGGCTGGCTATGCCAATTGCCAGTACAGCCACTGGATGCCGGTTACGTATTACAGATGGGCACCATCGATCTTGCTGATGCCCAGTGTGAACCTCTGCTGGAGGGGCAGCTGGCGATAAGTAAAAGGAGTGAGGCAGAAGAATAAGCGAGTGCTTTTTCACCACAGAGGCTCAGCCCGGATATTTCATAAACATGCTACCGATGTCGCTTGTCCTTTGCCGTGCTAACAAACGCCTATAATGCCTCGTTGCGTAGTTATCTGGACGGATCTTCTGGTGCATACAGGGATACCGTCACAGTGACTGCGGTCTGAACTCTTAATCTTCATAAGCCAGAGTTAATCAGGTACTATGCTTGGGAGGCTGTTCTGGTATCGGTATAACTCGATTTGTGGAGAGGCTACCTTACTGACAAAAATAATAACTGTAGTCACAGGAGTACTGCATTATGTTACTCAATGCTTTTTTTATTGTTGCCTTCACACTTTTTTTCTCTCCGGTTTCCCTTGCTGATAGTGATTGCAATAAGTCCGACGCCGACTGTGACAACAGCAGTGACTCAACCTATGAATACTGGATCAAAATTAAACGACTGTACCCCATTGATATGGGGCAGTGGGGGGGTGAAGAGATTACCAGTGGCGCTACCGAGGCTGCAACCGATGGCCGCTTGTTTTGTCTCATTGCATACCGGGAAAATCTGGGCAGGCCAAAAAATCGTGTGCTGAACGATTTAGAGGTGCGCTTTGATGGTCCCAAACAGAATGGACAGTATGTTCTTGAGGGCGGATCCAATCACTTGCCCGTTACATTGACCCTTGTTGGTGCAGATGGCGACTCCCAAAGTGGTTTTTCTGATAATCTGTTAAATGCACCTTTCAATGTTATGGCCAGCCAGCAACATCAGCAGTGTAGAAATAACGAGTATATTCTGCGGGCTGAAATCCAGCGATCAGATATTCTCAACAACGCGTTTACCAACCGGTACGAAAGCCAGTTCACCTTAATTGCCGAACGCTACAGTCCTCAGCTCACCGTTGAAGTTGAATTTACGGTTTCTATTGAGCTGGAGCCTGTGGTGCGGATTTCCGGCCTGGAAGATATGACCATTCATTATACTGCTGGCAGCAATGTCGATCAGGAGCAGACCTTCTGTGTCTACGGTTTTGGCACTACCAATTTTAAAATTGGTGGCGAAAGTACCTATGGGAGCGGTCAGTTTTTCCTGTCCAATGGTAATGACAATATTGAATATGGCCTGGCTGTTGGCAAAGTCGGCAGTAGTGGGCAGGGCAATACGAAAGCACTTGCTGAAGGTGGCGGCTATGAAACACACCCCTCATGGCAAGCGTCTGATTCCATCGACTGCGATAATGGCAATTCTGAAAATATGCGGCTGAACATCACGATTCAAAATAGTGAGATCAGCGGCAAGCCGGCAGGGGTTTATCAAGATACTGCTTATTTGACGGTGGCTCCTGATTAAACAGTTGCCATTGGCTCATTTGCTATCGAATGATATTGCCAAAGAAAGATCCCTGACTGAACCGTAGGAGGCTGTCCGAGAATAGCCCCCGACTGGGCGTCCCCGTAGCGAGGACGACAGAAAATTGAGGATAAAAATTCGG
>NZ_JAHHPO010001131.1 GCF_024606365.1 Endozoicomonas sp. ONNA2 | reverse complement strand
TCACGCTTCAATTGCGAATAAATGAAGTAGTAGCAGTATTGGTATTTCAGGTAGCCGGTTTGCGGGCAAGGGTCACGCGGTCATGACCGGCCAGATCAGTTTCTGTATGAATGTGAGTGAAGCCTGCCCGGGAAAGAATTGTCCAAACGGGACGGCCCTGGTTATAGCCGTGTTCTAACAGGAGCCATCCTCCGGGTCTCAGGCATGGCAGTGATTGTTCGGCAATCCTGCGAATATCGTCCAGTCCATCCACTCCGGAGACCAGCGCTGACAGGGGCTCATAACGAACATCGCCTTCTTTCAGGTGCGGGTCATTGCTGCAAATGTAGGGAGGGTTGCTGACGATCATATCCATTGAGCCTCCAGCCAGTGGTGAACACCATGAACCCTCAACAAATACCGTGTTCCGGATATTGTTGATAACCGCATTGTCTGCCGCAACAGCCAGGGCGTCCGGGCTTTTGTCGATAGCGGTCACAGCCCAGTCCGGTCGTTCCCTTGCCAGGGCAAGGGCTATGGCACCGGTCCCGGTTCCCAGGTCAGCCACCCGGATTTTTGACAGGGTGTTTTGATACTCCGGGTCAGCTGTCAGACCAAGCGCCAGTTCAACCAGAAGTTCGGTGTCTGGCCTTGGGATCAGGGTCGCTTCGGTTACTTTCAGCTGAAGGCTCCAAAACTCCCGCTGCCCGGTCAGATAGGCTATAGGGCGTCCTGCTTTGCGCTGATCAATGAGCTTTGCAAACTGAGCCAGCTGCTCGCGGGTTAGCAGTGTTTCAGGCCAGGTAAAAAAATAACTTCGTGGCCGGTCAAGCACATGTGCCAGCAGTAGCTCCGCATCAAGCCGTGGGGTAGGGCTGGCAGTTAGCATACGGGATGCTTCTGCCAGAGAGGTGTCTATCCGGGCGCGGCTCATGACTTATTCGCCAGCCAGACTGGCCAACAGCTCAGCCTGATGCTCCTGCAGCAGGGGGTCAATGACCGGATCCAGTTCGCCTTCAACAATTTCCGGCAATTTATAGAGCGTAAGATTGATACGGTGATCAGTAACCCGCCCCTGGGGATAGTTATAGGTACGGATACGCTCAGAACGGTCACCGCTGCCTACCAGACTCTTGCGGGTATCGCTGATCTCCTTTGCGGCAGCGGCATCCTGGGCGTCCTGTAGTTTGGCGGCCAGCCAGGTCATGGCTTTGGCCCTGTTTTTGTGCTGCGAACGTTCATCCTGGCACTCAACCACAATACCAGTTGGCAGGTGGGTGATGCGAATGGCTGAGTCGGTGGTGTTGACGTGCTGGCCACCGGCACCGGAGGAGCGGTAAGTGTCGATGCGCAGCTCCTCCTTGCGGATCTCAATGGCCTGTTGCTCATCGGGCTCTGGCATCACGGCAACGGTGCAGGCAGAGGTGTGGATTCTGCCCTGGGATTCTGTTTCAGGAACCCGCTGAACACGATGGGCACCAGACTCAAACTTCATTCGACCGTAGACGTCGCTGCCAATCACCCGGGTGATGATCTCTTTGTAGCCGCCGTGCTCACCGTCGCTGGCACTGATCACCTCAATTCGCCAGCCGCGTTTTTCAGCATACCTTGAGTACATCCTGAACAGGTCGCCTGCGAAAATGGCAGCTTCATCGCCGCCCGTGCCGGCACGGATTTCCAGAAAGGTGTTCAGGCCGTCCCTTGGGTCTTTGGGTAGCAGCAGAACTTCAAGGTTTTTCTCCATCGCTGGCAGCTGTTCTTCGCAACTGGCCAACTCTTCCCGGGCCAGTTCCGTCATGTCCGGGTCACCTTCTGCCATCATGGCTTCGGCTTCGGCTTTGTCGCTGAGTAACTGGTCGTACTCTTTGTAGGCCTTAACCACCGGTTCCAGCTCAGCATATTCCCGGGAGAACTTGCGGAATTGATCCTGGTTACCAATAACCCCCGGGTCACTCAACAGTGCGGAAAGCTCTTCGAAGCGCTCACCGAGGTTTTCCAGTTTGACGAGAATGGACTCTTTCATGATGTCTGCAAAAGGTGTCTATAGGGTGATTTCAGAATACCATCAGGCATCCTGAGTTGAATCGGAGTGACTGCCGGAACTCAGGCCCAGCAGCTTCTCGGCCCACTCCAGCTTTTCCTGCTGCCCTTTTGCAGCAGCGCTTTTCAGCTGTACGCTGGGGTGGTGCATCAGTTTGTTGGTCAGGGAACGGGCAAATTGTTGCAGTACTTCTTCCGGCGCAGCACCTCTGGCCAGCCATTGCAGTGCTTTCTCCAGCTCCAGGTCCCGGATCGCCTCAGTGCTCTGGCGATACTTGCGTAACAGGCTGACGGCATCCAGCGCCCGCAGGCGGGTCATGAATTCAAAGGTATCAGCCTCGATCATGCGTTCAGCCTGTTGGGCTGCCTGTTTGCGCTGTTGCAGATTGTCTTCAATGGCATCCTGCAAGTCATCAACAGTGTAGAGAAAAACATCCGCCAGCTCACTTACCTCCGGTTCAATGTCCCTGGGAACGGCAATATCCACCATAAACATGGGTTTGTGTTTTCTCTGCTTCAGGGCCTTTTCAACCGCTCCTTTGCCCAGCACCGGTACCGGGCTGGCGGTGGAGCTGATCACAATATCGCTTTCATGGAGTATTTGCGGCAGATCCGAGAGCAGGACGGGCTTTCCGCCAAAAATATCAGTTAAGCGCCGGGCCCGCTCCAGGGTACGGTTCGCCACGATGACATTGGCAACGCCTTGCTGGCACAGGTGTCGGGCGGTCAGTTCAATGGTCTCACCGGCTCCGATCAGCAATGCGGTATTTTCGCCAAGGTCAGAAAAAATCTGTCTGGCCAGCTGGGTAGCGGCATAGGCTACGGATACCGGCTGTGCGTTGATAGCGGTTTCTGTGCGAATCTGTTTGGCCGTGGTGAAGCTGTGCTGAAATAATCGATTCAGGCCCGGGCCGACGGTATCTGCTTCCTGTGCACAGGCGTAGGCGGATTTTAATTGTCCCAGAATCTGGGGTTCGCCAAGCACCATGGAGTCAAGCCCGCAGGCAACCCGCATCAGATGGCGAACCGCCTGTTCATCGTGGAAAAGGTAACTGTGTTCGGTCAGTAGTTTGCCGTTGGTCTGATGGTAACAGGTCAGCCAGTCAATCAATTTTTCAAAGCAAAGCCTGACTGTGTCGGTCCCGGAATTGTCGATGGCACAGTAAATTTCGGTACGGTTACAGGTAGACAGGATGGCAATTTCTGCAATGCCAGTGTGGCTTCTGACGCTTTGCAGTGCATCGGACAACTGCTCTGCAGAAAAGGCGACCTGTTCCCTTAATGTGATTGGTGCTGTCCGGTGATTGATACCGGCGGTAATATACCCCATCAGACCTCTGTTGGTGTCAGGTTCACTGATACTATATGTTTGCTGTCATATCGGTACCCATGTCAGGAGTTATTCAAAACCATCTCGACGGGGAGTTATGCAGCTCAGTTGTATATTTGAAAATGCTTTCAGAGATGTATGCCTTATTGAAGGGTACTGTCTGAAATTTTCCGCTTATGGCTTTCTTTCCAGAAAGCGCTTGATTGCCGAAGCTATGTTTTTTCTGGCTTTTCAACATGTCCGATACTTCAATCGCAGTTAAGTAGTTAACCAAAGGAAATCATATTTTCTGACTAAATGTTCAGTCACTCTCGGCAACTGCTCCTGCCTTGCTTCAGGAGGCTGTCCATGAGCCAGAAATACACGATTTCATTTGGCCAACGACTTGTCAGACTCACCAGTGAGAGTCTTTAAGGGGCTGCTGGATTGATGGGTGTTTCGGCCGATCAATTCTGCAATGGAAAGCGTGTTACTGCAAACTCTCTTCACTTTTTTTAATGGAAATCAGGGGAAAGGGCATACCATCCATGATTAGAATGATTGCCGGGGCTGAATATCTCATCGACGGGGCTGAGGTTTTCAGAGAATGCCGTAAAACGTTGTTTCTTGTTTTTTTTGTTTTTTTAACGGGATGTGCCAGCAGGCATGTTCAGCAAGGTGATTATAGCGCTGCAACGGATGGACAATCACAGACCCGGGCTGATGAGCCTGTTACCCCTTTTGCAGCAGAGACGCTTTATGATTTGCTGGTGGCAGAGATTGGTGGTCAGCGTCAGCGTTATGATCTGGCATTGGGCAATTATTTGAAACAGGCACACAAAACCAGGGATATCGGCGTGGCCCAGAGAGCCTACCAGGTGGCAGTTTATCTGGGGGCAAGGCAAGCCGCATTGGATGCTTCATTGTTGTGGGTTGAACTTCAGCCGGAAAACCCGGATGCACTTAACGGGTCTGCCCTTGAGCTGGTGTATGCTGGTCAGTATGACAGGGCCTTTGTCCAGATGAGCCGACAGCTTGCCCTGGGCGGGAGTCCCGCCTTTGATGTACTCGCCAGTGTCGCTGGTAATGATCAGAAGCAGTTGGTTAAAGATAGCCGTCTTGAACATCAGTTTGACAGATTGCTCCGGGCTCATCCGGATTACCCAGTGCTGAAGCTCGGTAAAGCCATCCTGCTTCAGCACGCCGGAGAGTTTGAATCTGCACTGACTCTGGCCAATGAGCTGCTGCGTCAAGATCGCGGGTTTGTGCCTGCCATGATGGTAAAAGGGCGGGCTTTACATAAATTGAAGCGAAATTCTGAAGCCGAAATTATGCTTGCTCAGGCGGTTCAGCGTCATCCGGATAAAAACCGGCTGCGATTGTTGTATGGCAGAGTTCTGGTCCATGTCGGCAAGCTTGATCTGGCCAGAAAACAGTTTGCAATTCTGCTTGAGAGAGCGCCGGGGGAGAGTGATATAGTCTTGTCTTTGGCGCTTGTCACATCAGAAAATGGTATGGAGCAGGAAGCCAGGCAGTACTTTGAACTGCTATTGGCTCTGGGTGAGAGGAACAATACAGCCCATTACTATCTTGGGCGTTTGAGTGAGAAGCAGCAAAAGTATTCTGCAGCAAAAGAACATTATCTTGCTGTCGGTCCCGGAAAAGAGTTTATCGCAGCCCAGGTGGCATTGACCCGCATGCTGGTTGGGCAGAATAAACTGGAGGAGGCGCTGGCCCATGTGGAGGAGGCAAGAAATCGCCATCCTGCACGGATGGAAGCGCTGTTCCTGTTGGAGGGAGAGCTTCTGGTCAATGATCGGCAGCTGAGCAAGGCGTTGATATTGTTTGAGCGGGCACTTAAAACAAGCCCTGAATCGGTAAATCTCCTTTATTCAAGAGCAATGGTTTATGAAAAACTCAATGATCTGGAGGGGTTGGAGAGGGATCTGCGTTCTATTCTGGCGTTTGATCCTGACAATACTGCGGCACTGAATGCCCTGGGGTATACCCTTGCTGACCGAACCGACCGCTTTGCAGAGGCTGAAGCACTTATATTGCAGGCTTATGACTTGAACAGCGATGACCCGGCAATTCTGGACAGTATGGGGTGGCTGCAGTTTCGCCTCGGAAACCTTGATCAGGCGGAGAAATATCTGAGACTGGCCCACAGTCAGCTTCCTGATGCCGAGATTGCTGCTCACCTGGGTGAGGTGCTCTGGGTGAAAGGAGAGCAAGAGGCTGCCAGGTCTCTATGGGCGGAAGCATTGCAGAAAAGTCCTGATAGTCAGATTTTAAAGGATACCATGGACCGACTCACAGGGAATGACTCCGGGAGTCAGGCGGAAACAGTCAGCACTGCACATTGATTATTGGCAAACATTGATTATTGGCAAACATTGATTGTTGGCAAACAGCAAATGTCGTGCCTTCAGTGATTGTGCAGAAAACCGTGCGGTGAATACGCAAAAGCAGCTTGGTGTGAATAGGAATGGGTGTTGATAACTATTTTTCTGGTTTAAGAATCCTGCTGATTCTATTTTTTTTCTTCCTTGGCGGATGTGCCTCGCAAACGGTCGATTCAGACAGGCAGGTTAGTGATCAGGAGAAAGAGCAGCGCTGGCAGCGACATCAGAAGCGTTTGGGGCTGATTCAGGCCTGGGAGATTGCCGGGCGCCTTAACATGAAGGTGCCGGGGCAATCAGGGACTGTGTCGTTTCACTGGCGACAGCGTGGTGATAAATACAAGTTGACTCTGGATGGCCCCTTCGGTGCATCCGTTGCCCGTATCTCAGGGGATGGGCAGAGTGTGTCGGTCAGCGCATCGGATCAAACCCGTTATGGTCCGTCACCGGAAATACTGCTTTATTCCCTGACCGGGTGGCAGTTTCCAGTAAGTAATTTACGGTATTGGGTCAGAGGGCTACCAGCCCCCGGCAATGACGCCAGGATTCAGTTGAATAACCTTGGCTACCCTGAAAAGATTGAACAACAGGGCTGGGTGGTTGCCTATCAACAATACGGGTTGAGCAACAGTCAGCGGTTACCGGTTCGTTTTGTCGTGAGCCGTGGAGGTATTCGATTAAGTCTGATGGTGAGTAGCTGGCAGCTTTAACTGCCAGTCAGTTCTTGCTGATGGGCCGCGAGCGTCAATGGACCTGGCAGGGGCGGCAAATTACCGGGTCAGTTGACTTCCCAGATTCCCTCCGGGTGTGCTTTGGAAATGGCTATTAATCGATCGAGGACTCTATGGACGGTATCATCGTAACTGCCATAGCCATTTACCGGGAACAGTGCCTCCATTGCAGCCTTATTTTGCACCATATAATTGTAAATATGCTTCAGTTTAATAACTGCACGGCCTCCGCTCATGCCGTTGATAACATTGATTCCCTTACCCGGATTTGCAGCGTAAAACATGGGTGATACGTTATAAGTACAATACACTTGGGTTTCTTGGCCGTACCCTTGCATTTTAAAGTCATAACCCATTTTATAATCCTCATTTGGTCGGTTTCTGAGAATGATCGAGAATTAAGTCCTAATATGTGCCAGACCATATTTCACCGTTCCATAGGCAGGCGTTATTTATTGTTCGTTTGGCGTCTTCCTGAAGACGCGATTGGTGTTGTCAGGAGAGCCTGCTTCTCATGGGTTGCAGATCTGATGGCAGTCATAAACGGCAAACGTTTTTTTTGGGTCAGAGGGCTCCGGCCCCTGGCACCGACAGACGGTACTCCCGGGTCAATAGGTTATTTCCCAGACGCCTTGCGGATAATCGTCAGAAATGGTTATTAATCTGTTTAGAACTCTATAAAGATTATCATGGTAGCTGCCAAAGCCACTGGCTGGTGCCAGATCTGAGGCTTCCAATGCAGCCCGATTGTCGACCATATAGTTATAAATATTCTGCAATATGTATACAGCACGGCCTCCTGTCATACCGTAAATAAATTGGATTCCTTCACTGGGGTTTGCTGCATGAAACATGTGTAATGCGTTATGACTACAATGCACTAATGTTGCATCACCGTACCCTGCCATTTGAAATTCAAAACTCATACATAAAATTCTCGTTTTGAGTGGTTTTTGAGGTGGAGGGTTGAGTGTGACGTCATGGGCCACACATTGATAAGACAATTTATAAGACAAGGTTTCCCCTTGTTAAGTTCACAGTCTGACGTTATTTATTTCTGTCGCAATGCTTTAATTAACGTTTTGAATCATTATTACTGATTGTATTTTGGAGTATTCCAGATGCTGACAGAATTGGTGTTGCCAGCGCCGGCCAAATTGAACCTGTTTCTGCATATTACTGGTCGTAGACCTGATGGTTATCATAATCTGCAAACGCTGTTTCAGTTTCTGGATTTTGGTGATCAGCTGACAATCGTCGTCAGTGATTCAGGCATTGGGCTGGTTAGCGATCTTGAAGGGGTGGAGCCAGAGGACAACCTGATTGTCAAGGCTGCACGTCTTCTGCAACAGGAGACCGGTTGTCGTCAGGGGGCCAGGATTCATCTTGATAAGCGGCTGCCCATGGG
>NZ_JAHHPO010001130.1 GCF_024606365.1 Endozoicomonas sp. ONNA2 | reverse complement strand
CCACTTGTCCTTTTGCGGGCAGCGGGTGGCGGGAAGCGGGCGGCGGCATTTTCCCAATCTGAATGAAATGATGAAGTTATTCCGGGACAATTCCTAAGTTATTCCAAGACAACCCCCCGAGACATACCCTGGCCAACAAACAGTTGCTCCGGATAATCAATGGCCCAGCGGTCATACAGTGCTTTTACCGCCCGATCATAAGCCTCATGCTGTGATGAGTAGCGATAGGAGAATACTTTAAACTGTCGTTTATCACCCGTTGTGATATCCGCTTTGTAACACTGTTTTGCCGGGTAGTGATAGATGCCCGGCACTTCCGGTTCGGTTCTGCGGATCAGGCAGAACAGCTCATCGGGTAACTGCGCACGCTCCGCTCTGGCCAGAGTTTTGGCCCGTTCCAATGTTGCTTCATCCCGGTAAATAAACTCATGTTCAATTTTGATATTCACCGACTTGCAATGTACCGCAAGCCGGACGCAGGTATCATGCCTGCCACGGGCCCTGCGGTTAATTAGCATCAGGTTATGATCGGGCTCGGCGTTATCCAGCCATCGGCGGTAAAGGTGAATGTAGACCGCCGTTATCCCACTTGCCCTCGGGAAGGGTTCTGTTGTTTGCCCCTGAAGCGGCTGATGAATCGGCTCAACGTCGGCTATTGGAGGGATTGGCTGAGGGTTTGACAACAGGGTGGCATCAGGAACAGTCGCCTGTTCAACGGTATTCGGTGGAGCAGTCAAGGTAAAATCCTCTAGCCAGAGCTGAAGAGAGTTTCCGTGCCGGGAAGGAAAAAAGCTGACACTTTCAGCAGGTATCAGCATAAGCTTTGGGACTGACCCCATTTTCATCCAGTGACCGGTTTGGGTCTATCCGTACTTGTACATTGGTGAACACCACGTTTTGTTGGGGGAGGTCGGGCCTTTGGCCCGGATATTTCCTATTGATCGAGGGGTAGGGCCCCCCCATTTGCTTTCTATGAGTTATATGTATATCAATAAGCACTGTACACGACAAAAATCAGGAGTAAGCCAGCGAGATCCACTATCTTGAGTTTTTACATTTTTCACTGTCTATAAATACAGTACAATATATTCAACGAGCAAATCATCGGAGATATAATGCTAACTTCAATTGAACTTTGTGCGGGAGGTGGTGGACAGGCTATTGGCTTGGAAATGGCAGGGTTTGCACATCTGGCTTTAGTTGAAAACGATCGTCATGCTTGTGAAACCTTAAGGCTTAACCGCCATGAATGGAATGTAGTTGAGGGCTGCTTACGAGTATTTGACGCAAAACCTTTTAAGGGACAAGTGGATTTAATCGCCGACGGTGTTCCCTGTCCACCATTCAGTCATGCCGGCAAGCAGCTTGGTACTGATGATGAAAGAAATCTATTTGATGAAGCACTAAGGATAGTAGAAGAGTCAAAACCAAAAGCAGTAATGCTTGAAAATGTCAGGGGGCTACTGGACCCTAAATTTGATGAGTACCGCAGGCATATCTCTAACCATCTTGAAAACCTTGGTTATTGGTCAGATTGGAAACTGTTAAACGCGTCGGATTTCGGCGTCTGTCAGCTTAGACCCAGGGTTGTAATGGTCGCATTGAGAACAGATTATAAACAGTTCTTCAAATGGCCAACCCCAAATACCAGCAACAACGTGACTGTTGGAACTCTACTCGAAGATCTC
This sequence comes from Endozoicomonas sp. ONNA2, assembly GCF_024606365.1. Taxonomy (GTDB): domain Bacteria; phylum Pseudomonadota; class Gammaproteobacteria; order Pseudomonadales; family Endozoicomonadaceae; genus Endozoicomonas. The sequence goes on along the minus strand of NZ_JAHHPO010001130.1, from coordinate 900 downwards.
ATGGGAGCAAATGGTTGGCCTCATGTGAAAAGCTGGGTGAAAAAAGCAAATTCAATTGCTCCTACTCTGGTTGGAGGCTCAAAAAAGCATGGCGGCCCAGATCTCGGCCCTACCAGAGCAAAAAGAGCTTGGGCAGAGTTATCAGTAAATGGGCACAACGTAATGTATGAAGCTCCTGAAGCTGACTTTGTTGGTAAAGCTGGACTGGAGAATATGCCATATCTGACTCTGAGAATGGCAGCAAGAATCCAGGGATTCCCGGATACCTGGGAATTTTTTGGTACAAAAACTCACGCATACCGACAAATCGGCAACGCCTTCCCACCACCTGTTGCCACAGCCGTAGGTACACAAATAAGGCTTGCACTGCTCAAGCAGACAAAACCCGAAAAAGTGATTAAACACGACCAACAACAGCTAGCTATTGGTTTTTAAAATAAAATTCCAGAGCCTTGATTATCAACTTATTTTTCATTGTTTGATCATTTCCTGCCTGCCCCTTGATTTGTTGAATTTAATCTCCAACAATGCTCTCCATCATAATGCCTGGTTTCAATATCACAACCAAGCTCATCCCTCAGCTCACGCGCTCGCCTGTCAAAATACTTTTGTCCGGTTAGTTCAAGAAGATATGAACTCTTTATCCAGGCACCCGGAAATGACCGGCCATCCCCCCACAAGGTACTAAGAATTTTTCTTATGGCTCCACTCAGTATCCTTCTGGCAGGCAAAGCATCAATGTACTCATCTAATGTCATTTAGCAATATCTCAAATTATATACGACATCAGACTTTATCACGGAATTTAATATTTACCATTGTGCAAAATCAGGACGATGGAACGTAAGGTCACGCAGTTACGCTAGGAGGCTGTCCGAGAATAGCGCCCGTAGCGAGGAT
>NZ_JAHHPO010001129.1 GCF_024606365.1 Endozoicomonas sp. ONNA2 | reverse complement strand
CAATCATCAGGAACACTGAGTTTAAAATGGGAAAGTTATTTTTAGACCACTCCTAGACGCACTGCCCGTGATGGTAACCAGCCGCACAATGTATTTCGTGACTTATTTGCTCTCGACTTTTTCTTTGCTTTCGTCCTTGTCTTCGTCTTCGATGCTGATCAGCTCGACATCAAATACCAGTACGGAACCAGCTGGAATAGAACCAACCTCCTGGTCTCCGTAAGCCAGCTCAGCGGGAATTGTCAGGCGATATTCCGAGCCAACAGGCATCAGGGCAACACCTTCAGTCCAGCCCTTGATCACATTTGCCAGAGGGAAGGTCGCAGGCTGGCCTCGTTGCTTGCTGCTGTCGAAAACAGTGCCATCAGTCAGCTTACCCGTGTAATGAACGGTCACAGTATCCGCTGCGGTTGGTTTTGGGCCGTCCCCCTGTTTGATGACTTCATACTGCAGGCCGGACTCAGTAACGGAAACGCCTTCTTTCCCGGCGTTGTCTTCCAGATATTTGGCTCCGGTTTTACGGCTCTCCTCACGCTTTCTGGTGGCGTTTTCCTTAACGGCGGTGTTCATCTTCTGTTCATGAGCCCGGAGCGCTGAGCCCATCTCCTCCTCGTTCATTTTGACTTGATCAGCGAGGGCGTCCAGCAAGCCCTGCTGGACCAGCGCACGGTCAAGCACAACACCAAGCTCATCCTGCTGCTTCAGTGTCTGACTGGCAAAGTTACCAACAGAAGCACCAATGGCATAGGCGGCTTTCTGATCATCCGTGGTTAACTCGACTTCAGGAGCCCGGGTGGTCTTTTCCTGACAGCCAGCTGCTAAAACTACAGCAGCTGCCAGAGCGGATATTTTAATAACCTTCTTCATATCAATTTCCGTTGTTTTTGGCCGGAAAGGACGTATTGGCCAAGACGATCTTGCCTGTGTCAGGATTAAACTTGAGAAAATCGTCACTAATAATGGCACACCCTTCACGTCAGTTGAACCAGAGAGCAATAATTTTTCAAAAAATTCACATTATTACATGCTTTTTAGCATCACAGGGAATCAGCCCGGGAGGCTGTCCTCGGACAGCCTCCTGGCAAAATCGTTGATATGGCTGTAGCCGGTAAAGGTGGAATTGGTACAGCATCGTAGTCACTTGGGAGACATTGACTGGAGAGACATTGTCGTTGACTGCTGCAAAGCGGAGGCCACTAATGATAATTCTGCTTTTTTTGCAATAGCTGCCTGCGCTCCTATTTCCCTTGCCAGTTCTTTACTCAGGCCTCGGTTTAAAGCTGACCGATAGGCTATGAACTTGGCATTATTTATGGCTCTGCTTGTCTTGCCTTTCTCGGTTGCCAGGTATTTGGCCTGGCGTCTGGCAAAATTCAGCTTGCCTTTATCGGATGTGTTGTATCTGCGATTGGCCTCCTTGCCTTTATCCGATGCCTGGTATTTTTTTCTACTGGCCACGCGTTTTTCGTAGGCCCGGTATACCATTATGGTCGTCTTGCCGCTATCTGATGCTTCGTATTTGGCTTGGGTTTTCTTGCCTTTATCTGATGCCTGGTGTTTGGCGATGGTCACGTGGCGTTTATCAGATACCAGGACCTGTTCAAGCCCGGGAGTCAGAAATTCACCAGAACCAGAAGATTCAGTTGTTTTAAACCCAATGGTTTCAGTTAGAGCTTGCTGTCGAGTGCTCTTATTCCATGAGTTATCGCTAGTAACCAGAGGCGACGGTGGCTTGGAAAAAGTAACCGACGAACGTCGCAAAGGCAGTGGCTGAAAGGGTATTGAGGTTAAACCCATGGACTCAAAATCAGCACAGTGTTTACTAGAAATTCCAACAGGTTCATCTTCGGCAAGGTCTTCTTTTGGTTGGTAATCAAGCAATGCCAAATCAGTTTCAACAGGCGATAAATGAGAAATTAAAAAGCTATCCAGTTGGTGTAAAGGACTGAGTGTCCGTTGTTTGTTTACTTGCTGCTCTAAAAAGCCAGAGTGGGACGGATCATATATCTGCACAGAACAGCCTGACCAGCTAACTTGTGGACTTGATGCATAAGTTGATAGCAAGGGATCCTTGTACCTATCCTTTAAAAAGGAGATCCAAAAATCAGGACACTTGTCCAAGCTATATTTGTCCATTGAAATGTAAAATCGTTAAAGCTGAATTCAGGAAAATAAAGCATCAGACTGCTCCATTATTAAAAAGTTCCCAAGAGGCTGTCTGAGAATATACTGCCCTACTGCGGTTGCGATAAATTGGTCTAAAAATTCCTGCTTCTTCGTCAA
>NZ_JAHHPO010000099.1 GCF_024606365.1 Endozoicomonas sp. ONNA2 | reverse complement strand
GTAGAGTGACTGAACACTTAGTCAGAAAATATGATTTCATTTGGTTAACTACTTAAGTACTCAAAAACGCCCGGGTTCACTTTCGCCCGGGTTACTGTCTGGGGGTAAGGGGGTCATCCAGAACCCAGAGCAGTTCATCCCTGAATGCCTTCAGGTTGAGATTGTGCCTGGTATTGAGTTTCTTCAGATGGGTAACCTCGTGATCAAGTGGTTTAATCCGGGCCGGTTGCAGGACAACCGGCTCATGGGGCTGAACATTCCGTGCCTGCTGTTGAGCCAAGTACTCAAGCAGACCTGGTGACAAGTATTCAGGGAGTGATGTAATCAGTGAGGTAATCATAAAGATCAGATTAGACGACAAGACGTAATTTTTCCTCATGTACTTTCGATTGATTATTTAAGGGAACTTTTTGCTGACTTTGTCGTAAGAAATGCGCATTGAAACCTGAGATATCAACTGTGAGTATTTAAAAATAGCCTTGATAATGAATATATCTGAAATTATTTTCTTCTTTTGAGTTGTGGCTGCGAATCCATTATGTACCCGCCAGGCTTGGCAAAACCGTTTCCAATAGGGAGGCACCAAGTCAACCACGACAAAATATTATGTGAAAAAAAACGTTTCTGGATTAAATGGTTCCCGGACTATTGCCCGTCAGTCAGATCAATCCCCCGCTATTGACTTGAGCCATTGTCACAGCTATTTCATCTTTACGCTGTTGTTAGCATTGGGTGTTAACAGTGGGTTTTAACAGTGTGCATCTACTCTGCGTTACTAAGTATTTATACGGTGTTTTGATGAAAAAACGATTGCCGCCTTTAAATTGGATCAGGACGTTTGAAGTTTCTGCCCGGCATCTGAGTTTTACTCATGCAGCTAACGAATTAAACCTTACCCAGGCGGCAGTGAGTCAGCAGGTCAAGGGCCTGGAGAGCCAGTTAGGCTGTTTATTGTTCCGCCGATTGCCAAGAGGGTTAGAGCTAACCGATGCGGGTGCGGCCTATCTACCTGCTGTCCACGATTCTGTTGAACGCTTGACCGTTGCCACTGAAGAAATCTTTGGTCATGGTCGGACCAGCCTGTTGACCATTAAAGTTAATATGGTGTTTTTTATTAAGTGGGTAGCACCAAGGCTAAAAAATTTCAGAAAACAGCACCCGGATATTAACTTGCGCTTGACCAGTAATATTTGGGTGAATGAAGTTGAGCGAGACAATAGCCTTGATAGTGATTTGGAAATTCGTTACGGCAGGGGCCATTGGCATGGGATGAAAAGTGACCGGTTAACCTGGGATGAACTCTTTCCTGTTTGTAGTCCCGGCTATTTAGCCAAATATCCGATTAATGAAGATACCTTTGATCCGGCTGATCATATGTTGCTGCACGTGATGGGCTACGAAGAAGGTTGGGGACACTGGCTTAGTAAAGCCAATTATAAAAATAAGAATATCAATCAGGGCTTTCATATGGACACTTTAGTGTCGGCATTGGAATTGGCGGTATTGGGTGTGGGCATTGCGCTTGGTCGCACGAGCCTGGTACAAGATCTTATTGATTCGGGCAAGTTGGTTACCCCGTTTAAAACTAAAATTTCCACCGATGAAGCTTTTTATCTTGTTTACCCCAACTCACATATTCATCCTCAAGAAGTCGAAGCATTTCGTAGCTGGTTACTCAGTGAAGTACAAACGGTCTGGCTGCTATAAAAAAAATGAGATCAAAGATGATAATTTTATTGCTGGTCAGTTTTTTCTACAGCTTTATGATGACACTGCTTAAGTAGCTAACCCTATGTAATCATATATTTCTGACTCCTTGTGTCGGCACTCTCGGCGACTGCTCTTGCGTTGCTCTGGTTCCTGCATCCATGCAGTCGTGCTTTGTTACAAAGTACCAGCCCGGGTAGCCAGAAATATATAATTCCATTTGGCCAACTGCCTGACACATTTTAATGTAACTGCCCAGTTTTCAAATGGGAGATTTAACAACGACTTTAATGAAATACAAAATTTAGTTTTTCTGTTTTGACACTGGAAATTGACAGTCTGACGAATTCAATTAAGTGAGAAATGCATTGAGTATGAAAGCAAACCTGCCACTAACCGGTATTCGGGTTATCGATTTTGGCCAGCAAATAGCCGGGCCTGCAGTTGCTATGATTTTGGCTGATCTTGGGGCAACCGTTATTCATATTGATCCACTAACAGGGCCACGATGGAAGAGTCCTGCCAATGCCATTTTGAATCGTAACAAAAGCACGGTAAATATTGATCTCAAATCAGACCGGGGGCTGGCACAGGCGTTAACCTTGATTAATCACGCCGATATCGTTTTAGAAAGTTTTCGTCCCGGTGTCCTGAAGCGTTTGGGGATTGATTTTGAACAGTTGCGTCAAGAGCGTCCTGAGCTGATCACTATTTCAATGCCGGGCTTTGCCAGTAATGATCAATTGCGCAGTCAGTGGAAAGCAACAGAGGCTATTATTGCTGCCAGCTCTGGTGCCTTTACGGATATGGGTTTTAACCGGGTGTTGATGGGCGTGGACCCCAGTTTTTCACCTCTGTCATTGGGCTCAGCCTATGGGACAGCGCTAGCGGCCAGCTCGGTGGTGGTGGCACTGGTAGCCCGGGAAAAACTCGGTGTTGGTGATCATATTGAAGTGCCAATTGCCACTGCCTTAATGGAAGGGCTATCGTACAACTCCATCGTCATTGAAGGTTTTCCAAAACGCTACCTGACCATGCGTGAGCATGAGATTAGCCATCGCAAAGAAAACAATATACCGATGGATGTCAGCTACGAAGATTTACAAGAGTACCTGGACCCCTTTTTTCGCACCTACGAATGTAAGGACGGCCGATTTTTCTACGCTGTTTGTCCATCCCATCGCAATCACGCCCGGCGATGCCTGCAAGTGCTGGGATTATATGAGGAGTTATTGGCCGAAGGTTTACCTGAGGTTGATAATCTGCATTTACCCATTAATGAGTGGGAAGGTGAAACCTCCATTGGTGTTTATCCACTGCCGAAGAAGTGGGCTGATATTATCTCAGCCAAAATGAAGAGGGTGTTTTTAACCAAAACCTCAGAAGAGTGGGGCGTTATTTTTGGCGAAGGGCAAATTCCGGGGGCGCCACATCGCACCACTGAGGAATGGGTGAACAGTGAGCACTGTGCGCAAGCGGGATTGATCGTTGAAGTTGATGATCCTGAATACGGAATAATGAAACAGCCGGGTCCTATGGTCTGGTTGGAAGAATCTGCTGAACAAATGTTAAAGCCAAGGGCCAGAGTCACGGTTGATTTTGAGTTAGCACTGGCTGAGCTTGCAGATGCTGAACACAGTGAAGCAACGCCCGGGCCCACTGGCACGGTTACGGCACAGGAAAACCGCGAGGCCTGGTTGGCAGGTATTAAAATACTTGATTTAACCAATGTGATTGCCGGGCCCCATGCTGCGGCATTTTTAACTCGCTTTGGCGCTGAAGTGATTAAATTGGACCCCGTGACACCATTGTATGATCCACTGATTGGCACCCTGTACAGTTTTCAAGCCAATATTGGCAAAAAGAGTGCCTTGGTGGATATTACCACTGACCAGGGACAGACTATTTTTCATCAGTTAATTCAATCCGTTGATCTGGTGTTAATTAATGCCCCTGAGCGTCAGCTGGAGCCTTTGGGTTTAGACGAAGCCAGCTTGCAGGCGATAAATCCGGGGGTGTTATTCTGTCGTTTGGATTGCCTGGGAGGCCCAAATCGTGGGCCAAAAACAGACTATATCGGTTATGATGACATTATTCAGGCAATCAGCGGTATTATGAGTCGTTTTGGTGGACCACAAACACCAGAAGAGCACGCACACATAGGGACGTTGGATGTTAATTGTGGTTTTGTCGGTGGTTTGGGGATGGCATTAAGCCTTTATCACAAAATGCGCACCGGGCAGCACAGCCGGGCATGCACCTCGTTATCTGCTGCAACCAATTTGGCACAAATTAAATTTGCCTATGATTATCCGGGTCGTGCTCCGTTTAATGAAGCATCCGGGCGGGAAGCTCTGGGCAATCACGATTTATCGCATTTTTACCTAACCAAAGACGGCCATTTATTTATTGATGCTATCGAGCAGGAGTTGATCAAGCTCGAACGGGTTCCGGGCCTTGCCGGCATTAGTGAAGTAGACGACAAGAAGAGCTTTTTGTCGGAAGCTCTCGCCAAAGCCAGTGCCGATCATTGGGCAGATGCACTACGGGAACAGGATATTGCAGCGGTGCGCTCTGTGGGGATCGCAGAGCTTCGGGAACGTTACACGCGCCCTGCCGATGGTAAAATTGGAATTCATCTTGGCAGTTATGCTTTTTCCAGCTATCACGACCATCCCAGTGGCTACCCGGTGACTATTGTTGATCACTGCTCAATCCGGCCTTCACGGGCACAAATTATTGCGCAACCACCCACCGAGCGATTTGGCCATTCCACCACTGAGATAATGGCCAGTCTTGGTTATACCAATGAACAAATTGCCACCCTGCTAAACGACAATGTTATCGGTACTGGCTGGGGGAAAGAGTACTTGCCGAGTTAACCGTGATTTCCCTGTAAGCAGCTGGCCATATGGAATCGATAGTTCTGGCTACCTGGGCAGTCTATTCTCGGACAGCCTCTCAGGTATTGCGGGTCTTGAATTGGAACCACGAAGCACACGAAGAGCACAAATGCCCATGGC
>NZ_JAHHPO010001128.1 GCF_024606365.1 Endozoicomonas sp. ONNA2 | reverse complement strand
ACTGGGCGTCCCCGTAGCGAGGACGGCAGAAAATTGAGGATAAAAATTCGGTTTTTTGAGGTGAATAGCGGGGCTATTTGCTGAACAAAAGCGGATTTTTAGACCAATTTGCTGCCATCCTCGCTACGGGGTCGCCTGGACGGGCTCTATCTCGGACAGTCTCCCGGATTTCCAGCCATAATTCCTCACTCTCCCCCAGATATTAAAAATTGCGTAATCGAGTTTCCGATCACCAGTTTGCTTTTGTCGGCTCTTTATCGTGGTGGGAATCAGATTTCCCCCGGAAGAGGGCCCTTGATGGCCAGAGCGGGTAATTCACTGTGTTGGTTGGTTCGGCATAGTTTAGGCAACCACATATCGGCAATGTATAATCCATTCCTTCCTGGTATTTTACGACAATCCTGAATGGTTGTGTTCTGAACCCGGAATATGAGTGCAGGGTGCTCATCAGCAAAATAATCAAGCTGGTCAATAAAAAGAATATATTGATTTGGCTCAATGAATAGCAAGCTGCAGCACGCCACAGGGGAGATAGTTTGATCGTTGGCCTGGTTTTGTGAATGGGCCAGTGCTGTTGTAATACCCTCGAGAATGGAAAAGACCTGAAAATAATACGTTCCACCCACATACACAGATACCAGCAGGCTGGCACCAATAATCAGCCAAGTCAGATATTCTAATAATCGTTTAGTCATGATGGAGTGACAATAACGGCACAACAAAATTATGAACCAGATTGAACAAATAATAGGAAAGCATTCGACCAGGAAACAGGGTCATGGTCCCTGCCAGCAGTAAACCAAAGTAAAACACCAATTTCATACAAAATTCATGTTGATGGATTTTTCTCCTTCGGGCGAAATAAATACCTAAAGCAAGAAAGACAAGTGTCGCAAGGCTGAGACTATGTACAGCACTTAAGCCGTACAGACAGCTGTTTGGATTAAGCACCTTTATCCAGAATGAGCCAATGGCGACCAGGGATACCATGGCAACCCAAAGGCGTCCAAGTCGCTGGTGTAATCTACCGCCTTTTTTTAGTAGTAAGATAATCGCACCGAGGATAATGGACGCAAGAGCTAAAGCAATGTGTGACACTACCGCGAAATCGGTAGTATAACCAAGGTATTGCATTGATCTTGATGAATTCTAACAATTGCCAAAGAAACGATTGGCTTGCACAAATTTGAGTGATGAACTCAGATTCTGCTCCAATGCATCAAATATTGTGTCTATAAACAGGGTAATGACCTGTACCTGCTCTTGATGAATGGGTATAGACTTGACGGCAATGGTATCCAACAGTTTGCCGTTATGGTCATGAACCAAATGGTGGCGATTTGCCAGGTAATTGAGGCGAATACCATTTTGCTGCTCAGCGGTCACGGCTACAGGCTGGCAATGGTGGAAAAATCCATGACCACTGGCTTCAAGTATTTCCAGGAACCACAGGCGCAGAAACGGATCCTCGAACTGTAGCATTAGCATGCCAAACGTAATTAATGCACGTCTGTGTTTGTCCATCATTGGATCAAGGAAAAAAAATTCCAAGGCATCACTGGTCCGCCAGCCCAGGTGATCGTCAAGTTCAAGTGCAAGCCAGTCGGCCATTGCCAGTCGACTATGGCGTGCCAGGTTACTTGATACAGTATTGACATGTAACTCAAACGCATTTTGAGGGGAAGAATAGTTGATTATGTAAATAAATACCACTGTAAACTGTTCGATGGTACTATTTTATGCCTATGCAACCATGCATTAAATGTCGTGCAAAAGGGGTTACTGGACTATTCCTGAAAATGTAGGGATGGGCGGTAGCGTGGATGTGAGTCAAAAACTAACTTTAGCAATTATATGACTCAATGTAGTTTAATTTAAGTAGTAGGGTTATGTAAGGTTTTTCATTTTAAATGCACAATATTTTACTCTGCCTATGCCTTGTGTGAATCAATTAAAGGACTAAAAAAATGATATCAGCAGATCAAATGTATGATGATGCCGCCTTTTTAATAAAGTTTCCAACAATACAATCAATTGTTGTTGTGGCTTTATCTTATTTGTGTCTTTTTTTTATAGCCTCCCTGGTGGCCTCAGATTATTTAGGTGTAGGACACTACATACTTATTGTTGGACTATTTTTATTGATGGCATTTCTACTTCTTGTTGCCTCAATGCTGATTTCTGTTTTTGATGTTTTGGCATGGCTCATGTTTACAGTTGTATTGTGCGGGATTGGTTTTGTACTTACATACGATGTATTACTTTACAATTTGATCGTGACTGATAGTTTAACGGCTATGGTTTTTTCTGCTTTAACTTCAATATTGCTTTACTGGAAGATTGCTACACCAGCTGGTAACTATTCAATGTATCAAAATAAGCAGTCAAAATATAAAAAATATCAAGATAAAGTAAGAGTTTGTATTTTTCTTGGCCTTTTACCATTGATCTTTATTTATCTGTACGTTTCAGTTTTTTATATTCTCGAAGTTTATGCTGAAAGCCATTTATCTTATTGGGATTCTTTGAGTGAATATTTGAGAGATAGGTCTAATACTTTTGTGTTTTTTTATGATGTTCTTCGTTCATTTTTGCTTCCTGATTTTTTTAGAAAATAAATGATTGGTATATCAAA
>NZ_JAHHPO010001127.1 GCF_024606365.1 Endozoicomonas sp. ONNA2 | reverse complement strand
AATCATCAGGAACACTGAGTTTAAAATGGGAAAGTTATTTTTAGACGACTCCTAACTGCAGTCAATATTACAGGCAGCTATTGTGCTGCCATATACTCTTGCAGGAATGTATCAAAGTCACTGCTATCGTTGTGTTTGGCTGCCAGCTGGTCGGCAATAGAACGCTGGGCAAGCTGTTCAAAGTAGGCTATTCGTTCATCGCCCAGACTGGCTTCAGAGAAACTTTCGGAGTGCTTTTCCGACAAAGACATCATCAACTCAAGATAACCGGAACCGTCAGTTTTCAGGGTATCAAGCAGCTGGGCGGAAGGGGTTAAAGCGATATCTTGCAGCTTGTCTCTTTGCATCCATAAGCTTTTGACAAACGTTGACGATTCATTTGCCTGGTCAAGAATCTCAGCAATGGGAGACATATCATCCAGAAGCCGAAGCCCCCAGTGTTGCAGCACGACCGATTGACCACTGTGTCTTAACTTGACCCCCGGGCGACGGCCTTCCGTAACCGCTGTTTTGAAATTATTGCTGACCTCGGCACACTCATCGCCATGAATAGGGTCGCTGTTTTGCAACGAGCAATAGACCAGAAAAATATCCAGAAAATGGGCATCCAGCTCACTCAGTCCCACTGGTTCGAATGGGTTGATATCAAGGCAACGTACCTCAACATATTCAACGCCTTCATTACGCAGGGCGGTCACTGGTTTTTCACCGGAACGGGCAATCCGTTTGGGGCGGATAGTGCTGTAATACTCATTTTCAATTTGCAAGAGATTAGTGTTCAGTTGCAGGTATTTGCCGTCTTTTTTCAGACCAATGGCTTCATAGGGAGGGTATGGTGTACGGATGGCTCGGGAAAGACTGTCTACGTAATCTTCCAGGGTGTTGTAGCAAATATTCAGTGAGGCCTGGGCGTGATTGCTGTACCCCATGTCACTCATACGTAACGACGTCCCATAAGGAAGAAAAAGAGAGTCCTTGTCGAGGGCCTGAAGGCCTGACTGAACGCCGCCATCGGTAAAAAAACTTCGGCTAAGGGCCGCAGAGGCGCCAAAGAGGTACATCAGCAGCCACGAGTAACGCAGAAAGTTTCGAATCAGGGAAAAATAACCCGCCGACCTGAAGTCCTGAGCGCTGATTTTCTCTTGTCCACAGTGCTGTCGTAGCAGCGCCCAGAACTCTTCTGGCAGGGAGAAGTTATAGTGAATACCGGCGATGGTTTGCATTGGTTTGCCATAACGATGCCAAAGTCCTTCACGATAAACACTTTTCATGACCCCGATATTAGAACTCCCATACTGCGCGATAGGTATACTGTCATCCCCTTCCAGCAGCGGCGGCATACTCCCGGCCCAAAGCAACTCCGCTGGCATATTCCGGCAGGCATACTGGTGCAACTCCTCAAGAAAGGAGAGCGTATCAGTAATTCGACTGTGTACCGGCGTGATGAATTCAAGCAGTGCCTCTGAATAATCAGTGGTGATGTAAGGGTGAGTTAATGCACGCCCGAGTTTCTCGGGATGGCGTTTTTGGGAAAGACGAGCATCCGAGGTAACCCTGAGACTTTCACGCTCAATACCATGGCAGATGCCATGAAAAACAGATTGGTTAGCACGGGACTGGAAAAGCTCCAGACGTTCCTGATACTCAGTAGCCAAGGTACAGATCCAATAATAATTAGGTACAAGTCTAACCCGGATATTTCATAAACGTGCTCCCGATCTCGCTTGTCCTTTGCCGCTC
>NZ_JAHHPO010001126.1 GCF_024606365.1 Endozoicomonas sp. ONNA2 | reverse complement strand
GCGGCAAAGGACAAGCGAGAGCGGGAGCAAGTTTATGAAATATCCGGGCTAAGATACTGTCCGTTGTTATACATCCCTAAAGGTCACCTATGGCTTTAATGATTACTGACGATTGTATTAACTGCGACGTCTGCGAACCGGAATGCCCGAATAGCGCTATCTCACCCGGGGAAGAAATTTACGAGATTGACCCTCTGCTGTGCACGGAGTGTGTAGGCCATTTTGATGAGCCGCAGTGCCAGCAGGTTTGTCCGGTAGACTGCATTCCGAAGAATCCGGACTGCGAAGAAACTCAGGATGAGCTGATGGAAAAGTATCAAATTATTACAGCTGCCTGACAATGGGCCGCAAATGCATCGTTACACCCGGGAGGCTGTCCGAGAATAGACTGCCCTGCGCGGCAACTGCTCCTCTCCAGGAGGCTGTTCTCGGACAACCTTCATATTCTGCCTGTCAAGCTACAAGATGGTCCATTGCTTCCTCTGCATCATGGATTGACTGCTCCTTGATGCCATCCCCCATGTTAAGCCCTTCGGCATAAACAAACTCAACATCCCGAATGCCAATAAAGCCAAGAAACTGGCGAACAAGGCCCGTTTGCGTATCAAGATCAGTCCCCTGATACTGACCACCTCGCGCGGCCATAATGTAAGCCTTCTTACCTTCCACAAGACCGACCGGCCCCTGCTCGGTATATTTAAAGGTGATCCCTGCCCTGGCAATAAAGTCGAACCAGGATTTCAGGGTCGAAGGCAAGCTGAAGTTATACATCGGCAAACCGATCACCAATATATCAGCGGTCTTCACTTCCTCAATCAACAGATCAGAAAGCGCTGTCATTTCCGCCTGTCGATCGGTTTTCTGATCTTCAGGGATACCAAAACCCATGACTATTTCACCATCCAGATGAGGGATTTGTTGGTTAGCCAAGTCTCTTACTTGATGCTCAGTGTCAGGGTTTGCTGTCAGAAAACGCTCAACAAACTTTTGTGACAGCCGGGTTGACTGCCCATGTTCACCAAACAGGCTGCTGTTGATTTGGAGTAATTTAGCCATGCTTCCCACCTTTTCAGATCACTATTGTTGTGTACATAGTTTAAATTTATCATCGAAATTAACGAAGGAACAGTGCAAAATACTGCATATATGTATCGAATTTTTGGATATATAGAGACCCGTAAAATGTCAAAGGTAACACTTGATCAGTGGCGTATGCTTCAGGCAGTGGTGGAACATGGCGGCTTTGCCCAGGCTTCGCAGGCGATATTCAAAAGCCAGTCCACCATCAGTTACGCCATCGCTAAACTGCAACGTCAACTGGGTATCGAGCTACTGGAGATTCAGGGCCGAAAAGCGGTATTGACTGAAGCGGGTAAAGTCATGTTGAGAAGAGCCCAGACACTGCTAAAAGAGGCCGATTCATTGGAAAAGGTGGCAGACAGTCTCTCTGCAGGCTGGGAGGGAACGCTTACCCTGGCCGTTGATGTCATCTTCCCAAACTCAATAATAATAAATGCGTTAGAGCAATTCTCTCCCATTTCAAGGCATACCCGTCTGGAACTTGTTGAGTCAGTCCTGTCTGGCACAACCGACATGCTGGTCAGTGGCAAAGCGGATATTGTTATTACCGGCATCGTGCCTCAGGGCTTTCTTGGAGAACCGCTGCTATCGATTAATTTTGCGCCAGTGGCTCACAGGAATCACCCGCTGGCTCAACGCGACCATGTCATCACAGAGGAAGAACTGAAACAATATCGCCAGATTGTTATCCGCGATTCAGGCATAAAAAGAGAGGCTGACGCTGGCTGGCTTGGATCTGAAGAACGGTGGACAGTGAGCCACATCAGCTCTTCAATCAGACTGGTCAAAAGCGGACTGGGGTTTGCATGGCTACCAACCCACCATATTCACCATGAGCTTGAAGAAGGCATGATCAAACAATTAAATACCAAGCTCAGTAATTGTCGGAATGTAGAGCTCTATATGGTATTGACTGACCCTGAATATATTGGCCCTGGGGCACAGAAATTAGCAGCCATCCTCAGGGAGTGCTGCCATCATGCCACTAATCAGAATCAACTCAGACGGATAAGATCAAGAAACTTTCCGTCATCGCCGTAGGAAATTTCAAAACGGCCATAAATTCCCTCTCTGGTAACAAATTTCAGCATGATGTCGTAGGGAATACTCATACTCTGACCGGAGTCAGTACGAACTCTCACGGATTGCTTCTGCCCTTTATAAAACTGAAGAACCTGCTCAGAATTGAGTTTTACGGAAAACACAGCCTTATGCATTGCTTAAACCTTTCTGTTTCTTATTAAGACAAATCGTTAAAAGAAGCCACCTGTCAGTGTAGCAATCTTCTATCACAAACGTTATAGAACAAGGCTAAATTACAGTTGTGATTTTAAGAATTGAATTAACCAAGTTCATCACATAACAGACCTTCAGACCAATTTGCTGCTATCGCATCAGGGAGCCTGATCTCGGTCAGACGCCAAATTCCGTTGGTCCGTGCAGCAAAAGAGACTGACAAAAACAGTGCGAGGATAGCTACGTTTGCTTAAAGCCGGATACCCGGCTTAAATCCAGGACAACCGAAAACCGGGCAGTTATTGCCCGGGAGGCGGCATCAATCCTTCAGGAAAATCCATAGCGTTGGGCATTTGCATCTGTTGCATGACCTGATTAATGGATTCCCGAATGCTATCGATCATTGCCTTGTAGCCGACATCAAAGCCCCGATAGAAAGCCAGCTCTGTGTTCCTGAGATCGCCGGATGGCTGGACAATGGCAGGCTGTTGACCTTCAGGGTTCTCGCCACCAAAAAATGCTTCCATTGAGGTAGGAACTGTTAAGGCGACCCGCCCTCCAGTCATATAACCATCAATAAACTGCCCCCTGACAAAAGGATTGTTATCACTGCCAGAGCCAGAGTTGCGATAAGCATCGGCCGCTTCGCACCAGCGATCTTTATACTCACTCATCAAATCTGCTGAAGCACAGTTGTACTGGACAATGCCCATTGACTCCATAACGGCAATATAGCCGTCACGGTAGCCTGAATCATAGGGCGTTTCAGACGGGCTATCGATATCGTTATCGAGGCTGGACTGACTATCCGCTGCCTGACTGGCCAATGAGTAACCCTCACGAAAACCTTTGAGATAAACCAAAAAATCATCAGAACCGGCCGATTGGCCACGCTGTTCGAACTGATCTTTTGCTTCACACCAGGTCTGCTCAAGCAGACCGGTTTTGTCTGGACTGATACAGGTGTAGGACTCAGCGTCAACACTGGATACGTCCTCATAAACCACCGTCGTGACCTCTGGACACTCCCGGGGTTTATTACAACCCTGCAGACCAATCAATAGTGCAACCACTGGCAATACGGCCGCCAGAAAATATTTTGGCATTTAATTACTCCTTCAAAGCAACTGATGAACTTGTTATTCAATACAGTTTTGACGGGATTGGTTAAATATAGTTCACTTTTTTTTTAGGCTTCTTTGGAAGTGATTGATTTTATTAACGGGAACATCAGGTGCAAAATTCACTCCCCCCTGTTCTGTGCGCATAAATGATCCCAGTCATCTGGCAATGATTGCTCCAGTAATACCAGCCACTTATCCAGTGCGCACTGTTCCCCGGGAGGCTGTCCGAGAATAGACTGCAAAAGGTTGATGATTCAAAGACAGGGCAATTCAGTCGATGGAGCAATTCATTTTGGACAGCTGGACAAATCAAATAGCAGAGCAATTGCAAGGAATTCCAACGAAGATCCAGCTGTTCAAAATGGCTGCGCAGTTCATATTTAGATGGTGGAATTGGTATTACTGCATAAACCCGGGAATATCCTTTGATAACCCGGAGGCCTGACCCACAATCATTTCCTTGATTAACGGTAATCGATTGGTCAGGCTCAGCCCGGTATTCCTGAGCCAGCGAATGGCAGGGTCATCGACCCCGAACAGGTTTTGAAAGCCAGCCATGGCCTTCATAATCAACGAGTTATGGCCGATGCGTCGACGCTGATAGCGATCCAGAACGTGCGCTGCAAAATAGTCATCGCCGCGATTGGCCGCCTTGATCAACTCTTCCCCGAGCACTGCCACATCCAAAAAGCCCAGATTCACCCCCTGCCCCGCCAGAGGATGAATGGTATGAGCCGCATCGCCCACCAGGACCACGCCTTGTCGATGATACTGCCGGGCGTGCCGTTGACGCAGCGGGTAGCGGAACCGTTGATCAACCTGCAAAATGTTACCTGCACGATGTTCAAAAGCTCTCTCCAATTCCCGGCAGAAAGCGTCGTCACTCAAGGCATCTATCCGGTCTGCTTCTGCCGGTAAAAGAGACCAGACAATGGAGCAATAATGCTGCTCCCCCTGACTTTGCAGGGGGAGAAATGCCAATGGGCCGGTATCCAGGAATACCTGTCTCGCACAGTGCTGATGAAACAGCTCTGTCTCCACAGTGGTTACCAGCGCATGATGCTTATAGTCCTTCTGGTTTACCGGAATGCCAGACAATTGCCGTAAACATGACTGGGCACCATCTGCGGCCACCAGCAGGGGAGCCCTCAGCACATCACCATTTTTCAGGACTATTTCACCGCCCTGGCCGCAAAGCTGGTATTCAAGTACTGTCTGTTGCTCAAAACATTCCACGGTTGAACGGGCCAGCTGCTGTAGCAGTGCGTTGCGAATCACGTCATTTTCGACAATATAGCCAAGATTTTTTTGTGGCCACGTTTTTGCGTCAAACTCAACTGCTCCTGTACCCTCACCATCCCAGACGGTCATGTGCGTGTAAGGACAGGCCCGCTGGATACCCTCACGGGCGCCGAGATAGTCAAGCAGTTTTATCGATGCTTCCGTCAAGGCACTGACCCTTGGCTGCCATGGATCATCCATCAACAATAAGCCAGGCTGCAATGTCTGCTGCTCAACCAGTGCCGTGTGCATACCAGAGCGGGCAAGCGCCAAGGCCAGGGAGGTACCCACCATACCTCCCCCAACAATAATGACGTCAATTTTCTGCATGTGTGATCCCTATTTTCCGAATTCAAGAACAGTTCGGGAGACTATCCGGGCATGGGCGGTCTCCCGGCGGTTTGTCAAAACTGACGGAATACTCCACACATAGCAAGCGTAGATCTTCAGGGGTAATTCATGCAAAAAAATCATTTAAACCCATTTAAACAACAAAGGCA
The DNA here is from genome assembly GCF_024606365.1 of Endozoicomonas sp. ONNA2. Taxonomy (GTDB): domain Bacteria; phylum Pseudomonadota; class Gammaproteobacteria; order Pseudomonadales; family Endozoicomonadaceae; genus Endozoicomonas. The sequence goes on along the minus strand of NZ_JAHHPO010001126.1, from coordinate 3,100 downwards.
CCAGCATCTAACAGGAACTTTGCCCAGATGAATGTACGGCTCCGGTCATTTCATAGAATACGGTGTCTGTATCCCACACTCTTTTACGCCCGGAAACCAGTTGATGTACGTTAGGCCGAACTTCGCCTTCAACGTAAAACAGATCGAACGGATCCTGGTCAAAGACCAGTTTTGAATAGCAGGTTATGGTTGGTTGTATTCTGGTGGGTGTCTGCTCAATCATGTTTTCTCTTTCAGCAACGATTTTGAAATCAACCTTGAGGTTCTTGCCGTCGGGCTGGCTACCCTGATGGTTGTCAGGGGCATCCTTATTTTTCAGGTTGGCAACGTGCAAGGTGTACTTTTCCGGATCACTGCTGGCACTGACTGTCCATTGACCTCGCTTATGACAGTTTTTGCAATGTCCACTGGAATCAACAAATTCAACGCTATGGTCCGCATTCAACTTGATCTTGTGAATCGAGTCGTACAGATATGGCTTGGCGTGATAGCTGCCAACAAGCCGCTTCAGGAACTCTTTCGGCATTGGCACCAGAGACGGACAATCTCCTGCCGCAACCTTATTGTCAGAATCATTGCCGGCATCGCCTGCTGGCTGCAAATGGATCGACTTGCCAAAGGCATGTGCTTTATTTGCGCTGTCTGGCGGTACGCTGGATAGCAGGGCTGCAGGTGACCCGGAGGCTGCAGTGGAATCCGGAAGAGTCTTATCTGTTTGACCGGCTGGGGAATTAAGTCTGGCCAATGCTGAGGGGCTGTGAATTATTTTACCGAAAATGCCTGCCATGCTTGATCACCTTGCTGAAGGATAGTGATTTTCCGTACTGACCTGACAGTAAGCCGGATTACCCGCGAGAACCAGGCAATGAACTGGAGTCAATACCAAGCTTTCCTGTCTGACTTTCGGAAAATTGATAATAGACCATACCGGGGAATCGCAATGTTTTTAATCATCATCAAGGTCAGAAAAAATGTGCAAAGTCATCTTTGGATGCCTGATGGGGAATTCTGAAAACCATGTCCGGCTGACCCCGCTGTCGTATAAATGCGATTACCAGATGTGGTTTTTGAAATCGTCAACGAAGCCAGGGCGGCCCCTCCACCCAGACCCGGCAGTTTATGAAATATCCGGGTTAGTGGAGGGAGGATGTCAAAATCCCATGGCCTTTCGGGTAAATGTTGACTTCACCGGATAACAATAATCCAGCGCCACCAATCCCAGGTTCCGAGACAGTACCGATGCAGTGTCAGTCCGTGAGAAAAGGCGCACCAGGCCATCACAAAAACGGCTGGTCAGACTCTGGTCACTCAACTGTTGCTGCCAGTATTCCTGTAACCGACCAAGATCACCTACCGGTATTTTGCGTGCCAATGAGTCCGAAATATTATCTGCCAGAGCCACAGTATCACGGATAGAAAGGTTATAACCCTGACCTGCCACCGGATGTATGGCGTGGGCAGCATTACCCAAAATAACCAGCCCCGGCCTTACCTGCTCTTTGGCGATGCGCATGGTGAGTGGATATCTGTCCCGCTTGCCCACGGCAATAAAACGCCCGGCCCGATAACCAAAACGCTGTTGCAATATTGCCAGAAAATCATCATCTGCCAGGGAATAAAGAGAATCTGCTTCCTCATCCGCTACCGTCCACACCAGCCCCACACACGGTTGATCGCCCATCAAGGGAAGCAGTGCCATGGGACCTTTACCGGCAAAGCGCTCCCAGGCCGTACCGTTATGAGGGCGGTCAAGGGCAATATTGGCAATGATCCCCTGCTGATGATAGTCACGCTGCTGCAGCCCTATTCCCAGCTGATGCATCAATCCTGAACGGCCACCATCTGCCAGAATAACCAGCGAGGCGGAAATCTCTGAGTGCTTGAGCTGAACCTTCATTCCGCCGGGAACAGGACTCAGGCGTTCCACCACATCAGGACTAAACATGCTCACCTGGCCCTGCTTCCGAAAACCCCTTAACCGCTGCAAAAGCACATCACCCAGCAGATGATTCTTGACCACATACCCCAGTGCCGGGACACCTTCAGCACAAGCCTGCAAGCGGGAAACCCCAAAACTGCCCTGATCAGAAACGTGCACAGTGGTAATGGCCCGGGCCTGATCAACGAGATCTGGCCATAGTCCGAGCTGTTGGTAAATACAGCAGGTTCCCAAAGACAGCGCCGAGGCACGGGCATCAAAGCCCGGCGGCGTGTCTCTTGGCTGACTCAGGTCATGGGTTTCTACCATCGCCAGCCTCAACCCCTGCCTGATCACCACGTTTTCCAATGCACAGACCAGACTGGCGCCCACCAGCCCGGCACCAATCACCAACACATCGAAGTCCATCTTGTCTGCAGAACTATTCACGTCTCAGCCACCACCACGATCTCGTTATGCTCAATGCAAGGTTTTGGCAGTGCCCTGATGGCCAGAACTTTCATCATCGTCGGCAAGCTCGGGCAAACCACAAACCTCTGCATAGACGTTCAGCCAGGCCAAACGAACAAATTCACTCACTTCAACATACAGTTTTTCAGATTCCTCGCCCTCTTCTGCGGTTTCTATCAGGCTGATTTCGGCAAAGTCCCTGAGCACTTCTTCCACCATCTCGCTGACCTGCTGACTTTCCAGCCCTTGACCAAAGCCAGAAATAAATGACTGGCACCATATTCCAAGTGATTCTGTCCTGAGCCCCAGAGCGCTTCCTCGTCATCAGGGAGTAACAGTGCTGCCGACAGACTACCAGAGTCAAGCGCATTCTGGGTCTGCACAAATAACCGGCTTAACAGCTGCTTCGCAGGTTCATCAATCGATTTATCGCCCAACTGCTCAGCCAACTGCGCCAACCACTGCTCAACGCCCGGTTGGACACCGGCTGAGAACAGGCCGCATAAATAGCCATGAATCTCTGATGGATGACTCAGCCCTGCCAGATGGCTGGTGAGTTCATCAAACGATATGGGAGCGAGTGCATCGTCGGACTGAGAAGACTGGATCGTCATGATATAGGACCGTCTAAATTACTGAGTAAAATTAACCGGGATTCTAACCCGGATATTTCATAAACGTGCTCCCGATCTCGCTTGTCCTTTGCCGCTC
>NZ_JAHHPO010001125.1 GCF_024606365.1 Endozoicomonas sp. ONNA2 | reverse complement strand
ATAGCTGAACAGGGCTATTGATGCTTGAATAATGGATTTAGCGAATGGTTACTAATCCGGATTAAGGCTCCTCAGCAACCGCACTCCGGGCAGGCCGTAACAAACAATTTTTGCATGGGCTGTTTGCTGCGGTCCTGTCCCGGTTTTAATTGAGGGCCAACGTTATGACTACTTTTTCTGGCAAACAACCAGAGCCGCCAACCGGCATGATCAAGAATGCCCCCTTCTGGCCCGATCTTGACCTGAACGAGTTTGTTGTTAATTACCGGGTTCCCAATGATTTGACTGTGGGCACTGTCCGGGAACATCTGGTTCAGGCCATCACCGATATTAATTTCCGTCTGTCAGAATACAAAACGGATAACCTGTGTGCCGGTTATGAGCATCTGGACCAGGTTCCTGCTGATGAAATCGCTTGCGAATCCCTATTGATTATCCTCTATCGCCGGGCAGTCAGTTGCCGGGCCAAGGCCAGTATCTGCCGGGACTACCCCACCATTGACCGCCGGGAACCGGCAGAGAACCAGGCCAAAAGCGCCCCGGAAACAGAAATCGTGTATTTACGGTTTGCCGATGAAGCGATCCGGCAAATGTTGCAAGAAACGGACATTACGGTGGAATTGATATGAGTGCCAAGCTGCAACAATTGACTGAATATTTGTTAAACAAGGATTTTGTACCGGAGGAGAATCTGGAATCCTGGGTAGATCTTTGCACTGTGATTCCGGCCAGTGTCGATCTTGGCCATTGCTATGAGCTGTGCAGGCTGCATCACCGTTGTTCCCTGTATATTGAACGGTACATAGGCGATTCCCGACTGATCACTGCCTGGATTGCCGCCTGGCTGAAAGATCACGATCCGGACCGGGACTATGACCGGCTGCCGGACCCGGATATTGATATTCAATCCCTGGATGCTTCTGGCACCCAGTGGGATGTGGATGTTTCCATTGAATTTATTGAGCCGGTGTTAATTGAGCCGGATGAACTGAACGGCAACATTGACTGGAACGGCCAAAAATGGCGCTTGATTGACCAGCCGGTGGTTGATATTGCTGAAGAATTGGATCGGCTTGATCCGGCTGAACCTGAAGAAGAAAAGCCGACCTCTATCAACAGTCAAACACTGTATAAACACCGGTCTGTAGGGGCTTTGCCATGAGCTTGTCAATCCGCTTTGATACCCGTCATGCCAGCCGCATTCATCAGGATATTGGTTTGCTGGCTTTGCCTGCTGCCAGTCGGAAACGGGTATTCCAGAATTCAGGCCGTGCTTATCTGAAGGCAAGCCGGGACAACTTACGTCAGCAAAAGACTATTAATGGCAACTTTTTTGAAAAACGAAAATACGGGAAAGGGAAAGTGTTAAAAAATATGGGAAGAAGCCTGAAGTTCTTTCCAACGCCTAAATACGTGAAACTTGCCTGGCCCAATAAATCCGTGGCCAAATTGGGCTATAGACACCAGTTTGGCATAGACGAAGTGATGACCGTTGCCAAAATGGTAAAGATTCACGGGCAGCCGGACTATAAAGCCAACGCCACCAAAAAACAGGCCAAGGCATTGCTGGAAGCGGGGTTCACCATCAGCACCGGTAAACAGTTCAAGTCAGGCACAAGAAAAGGCAAAAGTCGCCGCAAACGTCCCAGCCAACGGTGGATTATGGAGAACATGAAACTGGGTCAGGCCGGTTTGATCATTCGCACTTTGCGAAATACCACCAACCCGCCCAAGAGCTGGAAGATTCCGGTTCCGGAACGGCCATTTTTGGGCATGACCGGAGGGGACGCTGCCGAGGTGCTGACCAGTGAGATTGAAAAGGAACGGCAGCGCCGGGCCCGTTAATCAATTGTTTGTGGGAGACCATTCATGTCATTAGGTTCCGTTACCGTCAACAACCTGGATCTGGCCCAGGGGACGCCCAGTGAGGTGGAATGCCTTGATCTGTTCGTTGGATACGTTCCCACGGCACCAGAAACCAACCAGGTCCATGCCATCAATATGAGTACTGACCTGGATGTGTTGCTGGGTGCGGGGGCTTCTAATGTGAAAACCCAGATAGAAGCCGCCCGTTCCAACGGTGGCCAGAACTGGTTTGCTTATGTGCTGCCCTTGCTTTCAGAGGCTGACCCGATGGCAGAAGTGGACAAGGCCGTGGGCAATTTTAGCGTGGAATCTGTCGTAGTTTGTGACCCGGTGGCCAACAAGGCAGATTTGGAAAATATGCAATCCACCGCCATGGAACTGATTGGCAAGTATCAGCGCCGGGTATTTTTCCAAAGTGCTTTCCGTAGCCCTGGCGCTGAAGAAAGCTGGAGCGATTACAGCGCCGAGGCCAAAGCAATAACTGAAAATGTCGCTGCGGATCGGGTAGTTATTGTGCCACTGCTTTATCCGGATTTTCTCGGGGCATTGGCGGGAAGATTGGCCAATCAATCGGTAAGTGTGGCCGACAGCCCTATGCGGGTAGCCACCGGTACCTTGCTGGGCAATTACGCCGAACGCCCAACCGATGCCAACGGGCTGGAATTGGACAAATCGGTATTGCTGGATTTGCACAATAATGGTCGTTTAACTGTACCTACATGGTACGAAGACTATGACGGCACCTATACGTCTGACGGTTTTACCCTTGCTCCTGAAACCAGTGATTACCGGGTAATTGAAAATCTGAGGGTGGCTGACAAGGCCGCCAGACGTATTTACCTGCTGGCCGTGGCCCGGATCGGAAACCGACTGCTGAACAGTACCCCGCAATCCATCGCTTTCAACAGCACTTATTTTATGAAGCCCCTGCGGGAAATGAGCCATGGAGTCGAGATTAACGGCACGCCGTTTCCGGGAGAGATTGAACCCCCGAAAGCCGGGGATATTGTCATCAGCTGGCCGACTAAATATGCCGTGGAGATCTATTTCACCCTGCGCCCGCTGAACTGCCCCAAGGAGATCACCGCCAATATCACGCTGGATCTCAATAACTACGCCGAGGCCGCCTGACCATGAGAATTTCCGGAAAGAGTTTTACTATTCATCTTGATGATTTGCTGGTTTTCGTCAGCACCATGACCGCCGATATTGAGGATAACCGGGCAGCGGTCAAAGATCGGGGTATTCCCAACGGCTATGTGGACGGCGAGGTAGCCTGCAGCGGAGAGCTGGAAGTGGACGCCGCCAACCTGAAACTGATTATGGATGCCGCCAACCGGGCAGGTTCATTCCGTGACCTGGAACCGTTCGACATTAACACCTACGCCGACACCGGCAACGAATCCATGAAAGTGGAGCTGTTTGGCTGTTTGCTGAAAATTTCATCCCTGCTGGATATTGATTCTGCTGGCGGTGAAAAACACGCCACGACCATTCCTTTTGAAGTGACCAGCCCGGATTTTGTCCGGATCAACGATACACCCTATCTTTCCCGGAATGATACCGATGATTTGAGGGTGGCCTGATGGTATCCGTTGTTTCTGACATGGGGCAGATCTGCCGGTCCATTGTCATGCAAGCTCTGCAATGGTACGACCTGCCGGGCAGTGAAAGCGCCATCCGGTTGTTGTGCATGATCGCCGCCCATGAGAGCGGTGATTTTCACTATATCAAACAGGTAAAAGGGCCAGCATTGGGTATATTCCAGATGGAGCCTGCCACCTATGACGATGTGGTGGCTTACATCAAGCACAACCAGGAACGTTTTATTATGCTTGCCCATGACCTTCCTGAGCCTGCGGAATATATGGCTTTTAATCCGGTTTTCGGGGCAGCCATTGGCCGGGTGTTTTTGCTAAGAGTTCCCAGGCCACTACCCGATTCTGACGATATTGACGGGCTGGCCAAATACGCCAAAGACCACTGGAACACTCATCTTGGAGCTGCCCAATGGCAGGACTACCGGGACGCCTGGCTAAAACATTACTCCTGATAATCGTGCTGATGTTGCTGCTGGGCTGCAGCTCAACCGGGGGCATTATGAGCGCCGAAAACCTTCGGGCTGCTTTGGATGAATGCCATGAATTACGGCTCTGGGTATTGGTTTACCAAAGGCCGGATCGTTCGGTGATGGATGTCCGTTGTATTCCTGATCCGGATCAGGTGAATGATTACGTAACGTTGCGGCCCAAATTGTCCATGAAAATGATCCGCCCGTTTTTTGAAAGCCAACCGATTCCCAAGGGGTATTATGAACAGCAATATGAACAACGGTAAAATTATCACTGTGATGATGGGCGACAAAGAGCTGACCTTTCAGGTCACTCTGGACGATTGGAACCGCTGCGTTAATGCCCTGCAACCGGATAACAAGATTGCCCCCATGCATAACTTTTCCTGATTACCACTGATCGTACGTCATGATACAGAGAAAGTTTATTTAA
>NZ_JAHHPO010001124.1 GCF_024606365.1 Endozoicomonas sp. ONNA2 | reverse complement strand
TATCCTCAATTTTCTACCATCCTCGCTACGGGCGCTATTCTCGGACAGCCTCCTGGATTGCAAGGGACTCAGAGGAATTTATGAGATTCAACTGCTGAATTCAGGCGGGAACTTTTACTTAACTGGATGATCTAAATTTTAATAACTATTCCTGATTACCCGGGTTTTTATAACAGCTTTTAAAAACTCTGGGCGACTACCAGGCACTTCCCCTGGCAGTCTATTCCCGGACAGCCTCCTGGAAAACAAACTAACAACGTTAAGGGCAGTAGCATGGATAAACTCAACACCCCGGCATCTTTGCAATTTCATGATTTAAGGGTTCCACCAGAATCAGTCAATAAGCCCCGGGGTATCTCCTGGAATGAGGCAGCAGAAAAACAGATCCCTGACATTTCGACAGGATATTTAATCAGGGTTCCCAAAAAAACCATTGCTGACAGACTGCATCTGCACCGGATGACCAAGACTGATTACAAACAAACAGCTAAAAAACAAATGCTTTTTAACCAACTCATTCCCTCATTGATGTCCGCAACAGGAATGTCACAAACCTCAGTCCTGACACATTTATTACCGGCTCTTGAGATTACCCCCTATTTAAGAAAAATGGACCGCGGGGAAATGGTAAAAGTCTCAGACCACCCGTCACAGCTTCAGACCGGATTGTTACTGGAGCTGATAACCCGAATAAAACAGGGCTATAAACTACAGGAACTGCACCGACTGGCAGGTGAGCAGCCAACCACAGCAGAGATAACAGTCAATGGGCAGCCCCAGAGCCTGAGTATCGGTTTGCATCACTTTACCCGCGAAGATCTCGGTGATGAGACATTTCGGGAGCTGCGTGATCGTCTTTTGGGGCAAAGTGATCCTGAAGAACGCCCGGGTGTTATTCTGGATCATGTGCTGAAAAGAAAAGCAGTCGCCATGGCGCACTGGCAGAAGATACTCACCATGGTTCTGAACACTCAGGACTCAGCCACCCGAGAGCACATTGCCAATGCACTCAACACAGACCATGGGCTGTCACCGGCCACCGCAGTGGAGTGCGAGGCATTAACCGCACTGATTCCAACGTTGAAATTAACCACCCACCCCGGCTTTTCCTTAATGAAGCCACTCTATTCCTGGTTATCGCAACACCACCTGAAGGGCGACAAACTCAGCAGTCAGCAACTGACCTGGCTGCACCGCATGGTGACCAACAGGCTCTACACACACTTACCACCCCTGGCAGATACCGGTCTGGAGAATCTCTGTATTTATAAGGAGTGCCTGATCAATCACCAGGAAACGGAAAACCCCCGTAATCAACTGATTCAACAGGCCATTGACAGTGCCACCGCGCAACAACTCACTGAAGTCATCAAGCTTTTTGACACACTGCTCTGCGATCTTACCCCATCAGTCAATGCAGAAAATCGCCTGGGCATTATCTACACATTACTCAAATTCAACGGCCAAACCCTGCTGAATAATCTACTGACCACATCAACCATTGGCCGTGGTGCCCTTACGGCGATATACAAGACCCAACTGACTTTGACCTACGCCCTTGATGAACAGGCCTCTGCAGAGGATAAAACGGTCAAGGAACAATCGGTAAATTGCCTGCTGAAAACCCTCCTGCTGAGAATGGCATGGTGCCTGATCATACTGGAGTCAAAGGATGGGGTAGCAGTGCCTCCAAAGGTCATCAACAAGGCCCGGACCCTCATTAACCATCACAATGAGGGGTTGCAGGCCGTACTGCCCGAGCATGAACTTGATCAGCAAGATACCGATGATAATTGGGACATGCTCTCCTGTAGTGATTACAGCGACGCATCTGACTATCCTATGCGTTCTGCCAACAACGGCATTTCAGCACAGAACTATCTCACCCTTCCCGACTATCTGCTGACCAGCGGCCGTGCCGTCACACTTGATCCACAACATCTGATGCTGCCACAGGACAAACACTTGCGTATTCCTTCGGCAAAAATAGAAAGCCCGTCTAATGAACGAAGGAGTGAACGAAATAAACGCCACGAACAAAAACTACGTGAGGACTTTCTGCTAACGCCTCAATCAACCGATCTGACTCGCCCCATTGACTGGAAAAAAATGGAGGTACCAATCACCTTTCTGTTGGCCGGTAACACTCAAGATAAAAGTCAATTGTCATTTGTATTCCAGGTGTTCAACACCGAAGTGTTACCGTTTATTCAGCAAGCTAACATAGAAAACACCGGCGCTTTTTCAGCCAGTAACGACCCCCCCCCCGGAACTGGAGACTCTCAACGTTATCAGGGATCTGTTGGCAATAGCAGAGATAACCGGAAAGCCGGGGCTTGACCTCATCACCGGCATTCAGAGCCAGACATCAAACCAGGCGTTACGTGCTTTATCACAACACGTGGCAACCGTAGTCTCCGAACTGCCTGACAATCACAGCCGCAAACAGTTGCTGGAACTAACAGCCTTGCAGTTATTTGCTGAACTAGACAACCCATTCAGGCGTTTGATCAAGACGTTGTATATCATTCAATCAAGAAGTCACTTCCTCCGGTTTGCTGATACCTCTAATGAATTCCATAACTCTTACACCAGCGTATTAAAGAGGCAACTGGCTACGCTTATCAAAAAAGACTGGCTCCAGCCTGACGGCCTACTGGGGAGCAGAATCCGACAGTCGGTGAAAGCCGCTTTCAAATCAAACAATAGAAACTGCAGCTATCAACAAATAATGGACTCTTTATTGGCATCCATCCGGCCATCGAATCAGCCCCCCGACAACTACCCGCACCTGATTGACCAGATGCACCAGGAAGTAGAAACAAGAATGAACCAACACAGGGAACTGAGTAACCTGAAGCAGCAAACGATATTAGGGGCTATTTACCGGCCTGCCTGTCAGGAACGCCTGGGCAATGAAATCGAGCACCTGATTGGACAAGCTTCCAGACTTTGTCAGCAGTTTCTTCCTGAAGAGCACGGCAGCAGTACGATACCGATGTCGTACGATACTGCCGGTACTGATTCTGACATGGCAATGTCTGGCCAAATCCGTTGCACACAGGTCAGTACCCTGCCATCGAAAAGTTACCTGTACGATCAACTGAAGGCACTTATTCCATTAATTGCCTCCTGGCTCAGTCAAATCATTGATAACTGTCTGATTACCGAGGAAAAAGCGGCTAAAGCCGGAATAGACAGACTGGTTCAGTTTGCCAATAGCACCGTGTATCGCCCCGGGCAAAATGAGGACGAAATCCTCAGCAAGATTATTGACTTGAGTGATCACTTCCACTGTTTGCAAAAGCAGCACAGGCACTGGCAGGCAAGCCATGAGATAGCTTCCACCCATGACCAGTGGCTTGAAATCAAGAATACCCTCAAAGCACTCCAGCACATAAACCACCTCCCCTCGCCACAGGAATTGCAGGGACAGATAAACACAGTAATTTTCGGGCCCGACACCCCTGCGTTGTCCCGGGAAGACCAGGCACTGCTGGGTACTGTTGCTGCATTGAAAACCCGATACTCTGAACCCGGATTAGTCAGCCGGGCTTTGCATCATCCAAATATACGTGAGTTCAATCGTCAGCCTGAACAATTGTCCCACCGTATTACCCAGAGGAATTCGTTATGGAGTGACACTGATCGGGCTCAGCATAATCAGTACCAGTTATTAACAAGCACACTCCACCATCTAAAAACAGACCCTTTGTACCAGACCAATGAGCCTGAGCTTCAAAAAGCTCAGAAACATGTCCTTGAGGTGCATCGTGGTCACATGATCAGCCTGCGCAGTACTCAACAACATTGCGAATCACACCTTGTGCATAGTAATACTGAACTCCCTGACCAAAGCCTGCTAGCCACATTGGAATCGATGGCATGGGGACATACTGCAAAATATTCCGGTATTGAAACAAAGCCGCTCAGCGAACAACAAAAACAGCAGCTGGCGGGATTAATAGAATCAACCCCTGCAGAGAGTACACTGTCATACGGCGCCAGCTTGTTCGACTGGATCGGTATGGGAAAAAACAGGCAGCAGCACAAGGCGGCAGCGAGTGATCCCGTTCCCATGCTTATTGACAGTCCCATGAGCTGTGAGCCAGCACTCAAAACGATAGAAAATATCAATAAAGAAAATACCAAACAAATTGGGCAGCTAAAACAGGTGATTGACAATGAAAACAAAACTCTGGCCGAGATAGAAAAGGGACATAATCAGAGGGCCAGAGAGTTGCAGGAGTATAAGAAAACTCTTTTTGGTCTGTTAGACGACCGCATGCATTACGAAATAATGATTGATGGCCAAGCGTATTCCTATGCTGATGCACTTATAGCCTATAAAAACAAAGATAATTATTGCAACGATGATGTCAGCAGTACACAGCGGCATTTAAATTCAAAGCTGCGTTGCGCAAGACATGACCACAAGAGAAAACATGAAATATATCAAAACGACAGGCAATGGCTGGATTTTGCCAGGGAATGTCGATCTCACCATACCAACCCGGACATTCTTCCGCAGGTCATCGATTTAATGGTGTTGGAAAGTCAGGTAAAAATTGATGATGTAGAAAACCAAATTGTCCACCTGCAACAACGGATTCAGACAGCGGAACAAACCATTGCTGAAAACTCTGCGTTGGTTAAGGCAGAAGCCGCAAAACTGCAAGCCAGCCTGAAACCAGAGCTTGACGCTCAGAGAAAAAAAACCAGAGTGGCCCAGCTGGCTCTGTTTAGCAAAGCCTTTGAGCATGGTCAGTATTTGTCAGAATTCCGCGCTATGCAGCGGGTGTTGTGCCAATATCTCCGTCAAGATATGGCGGCTGGCGTCGTTGAAGCCAGAATTATTGAGGACTGTGCAGCTCAGAAAAAGCACGTCCCCTCCAACTACCGGGAAATCATTGAGCCTCCCGTGTCCGGTGCTGACGAGAGTCACTGCCGGTGGCACTCAATGAGCGACCTGCCCTTCCAGATTATCAATGTCCCGGGTGCATTCCCCTTACTGGAGTCACTGCGTAAAGAAGGGAGAATTTATCCAGAACAATTGCTGACCCACGATGATCAGGGCAAGCCATCCAGTGCGCTGGTTTTCGCTGCAGCAGAGGGTCGCTGGCGGGCTTGTGAAGCGCTGATCAAATGTCTTGAGGAAACCAGATACCTTGACCTTGATACCTTTAACCGGTTACTGACCGTCAGCCCTTGCGATGATAAACGAAACCTGTTGCACCATCTGGCACAACAGGCAAAACCGACCACCCTGAAAGCCCTGTTGCAACTGCTCAACAATGTCAGTAAAAAACAGATATTCGATGCAGATTACGCTTCTGACTGCCTGCAAAACCGAATAGCCCTGGATAAGGAACACCTGTTAAAAACGCTCCTTGCCCAGACTGATTATGAAGGCCACCACCCCACAGACCTACTGTTGTTCAATATTGCTAAAAGAATCCGGGAATGGCCAGACGACAATGATCAGGCGCTGACCAGCTATGCCAACGATTTTCTGATCAATGAGGCCAAAAACATGTGGATTACCGTGTCCGAGTCTATGGGTGTCGAGCAATTCTGCCAGTCCGTCGAGTGCTTTATGAAAGGTATTGATGACCTTGATCAGCTATCTCCGGCAAAACAACAGGCCGCAGAAGACTTCCTGAAACAACTGATGCGCATATTCAGGGTACATGGTCCTGCCGGGTTGCATGAACAACTGATGGCTCAGATCAGGGTTGGCCAGACTATCGGTATGTCTGACCAGCATGCGTTCTTATCCGGGTCAGTTTGATGATGCAGAACCCAGCTATTCATCAGCTGGTACAGTTTCATGATCTTCTGTGTGCAAATAGTCAACCAGCAGATCGTAGAGGGGATCGCGGCATAATGTTGCGGGCTCACCTTTATAGGCCAGATCAACCACTGTAACCCGCCGGGTATACTCGGCGAGGTGTTTGGCATTGGA
>NZ_JAHHPO010001123.1 GCF_024606365.1 Endozoicomonas sp. ONNA2 | reverse complement strand
GTATAAAAATCAGAAAATTCCAGATTTAAATGAGGGGTGCTGAATAGTTACAAAATCAGAAAATTCCAGATTTATGTGAGGGGTGCTGAACAGTTACAAAAAAAAAATAGAGCGGGAACTTTTACTTGACTGGATGATCCCAGTTTGAGTGAGGTTAATATAGTTTATCGTACAGCCGCACTTTAGCGCTATTACTGATTGCGCGTGCTTATACGACGGCTTTTAAAACCTCTGAGCGACTACCCGGCACTTCCCCTGGCAGTCTTCACGGACAGCCCCCCGGTTGTGGTCAAAGCAGACTATTAACGTGTAGAGCAGTAGCATGGATAAACTAAACACGGCATTATTATTTCCGCGCTTTCATGATTTATCAATTTCACCAGAATCAGACAATACGGCCCAGGGTATCTCTAAGACTGAGGTAACAGAAAAACAGATTCCTGACAGTTCGACAGGGTATTTTGGGAGGGTTTCCGAAAAAACCATTGCCGACAGACTGCATCTTCACCAGATGACCAAGACTGATTACAAACAAACAGCTAAAAAACGAATTCTTTTTAACCAACTCATTCCCTCATTGATGTCAGCAACAGAAATGTCACAAACCTCAGTCCTGACATATTTGTTACCGGCGCTTGAGCTAACCCCCTATTTAAGAAAAATGGACCGCGGGGAGATGGTAAAAGTCTCAGACCACCCGTCACAGCTGCAGACCGGATTGTTACTGGAGCTGATTACCCGGATAAAACAGGGGCATAAACTACACGAACTGCATCGACTGGCAGATGGGCAGCCAACCCCGAAGGAGATAAAATTCAATGCGCAAACCCGGACCCTGAGTATCGGCCTGAATCACTTTACCCGCGAAGATCTCGGTGATGAGACATTTCGGGAACTGCGTGATCGTCTTTTGGGGCAAAGTGATCGCAGGGAAGACCCGGGTGTTATTCTGGATCATGTGCAAAAACGAAAAGCAGTATCAATGGCTCACTGGCAGAAGATACTGGCCATGGTTCTGAACATTCAGGACTCAGCCACCAGTCAGCACATTACCAACGCACTCAACACAAAACATAAGCTGTCACCGTCCAGTGCACAGGAGTGCGAGGCATTAACCGCACTGATTCCAACGTTGAAATTAACCACCCATCCCGGCTTTTCCATGATGAAGCCTCTCTTTTCCTGGTTATCGCAACACCACCTGAAAGGTGACAAACTCAACAGCCAGCAACTGGCCTGGCTGAAAAGCATGGTGACCAACAAGCTTTACACACAATTACCAGCGCTGGAGGATACCGGGCTGGAGGAACTCTGTATCTATAAGGAAGGGCGTCTGGTCAGTGGTGATGAAGCAAAAAACCCTCGTGAGGAGCTGATAAAAAAGGCAATAGTCGATGCCACCCCTCAAGAACTCACTGAAATCGTCAAGCTCTTTGACACACTGCTCTGCGATCTTACCCCATCTGTCAATGCAGAAAATCGCCTGGGCATTATCTACACACTGCTTAAATTCAGAGGCCAGTCCCTGCTGAACAATCTACTGGAAACCGCGAGCATTGGCAGTGATACTCTCCTGGCAATGTACAAAGCCCAACTGATCCTGACCTATTCCCTTGATGAAAATGCCAGGGAAGCCGAAAGGACGTCCAGCGAACAATCGGTAAATTGCCTGCTAAAAACCCTCCAGTTGAGAATGGCGCGGAGCATAATAATGCTGGCGACAATGGATGGGTTATCAGTGCCTCCGGAGGTCACGAATAAGGCCCGAACCCTGATTGACCATCACAATGATGGGTTGCAGGCCATCGCGCATGAATTTAACCAGCAAGATACAGAGGATGACAACTGGGAAATGGACTCCTGTGGTGGGTACTCAGATGATGACTATATGCCCTTGGCCAACCACACCCTTTCAGCAGAGAACTATCTCACCCTTCCTGACTATCTGCTGACCAGTGACCGTGCTATCACACTTGATCCACAACATCTGATGCTACCGAAGGACAAACACTTTCGTATTCCTTCAGTAAAAGATAGCCATCCCAAAAATCGAAGGAGTGAACGAAAGAACCGCGACGAACAAAAACTACGGAAGGACTTTCTGCTAACGCCTCAATCAACTGATCTGACTCGCCCCATTGACTGGATAAAAATGGAGGTGCCAATCACCTGCCTGTTTACCGGAAACACTCAAAATAAAAATAAAATGTCTTTTGCACTTCAGGTGTTCAACACTAAAGTGTTGCCGATTATTCAGCAGGCTACCACAGAAAACACCAGCGCTGTTTCAGCAACCGGCGACTTTTCAGCAACCGGCACTGTTTTAACAATTAGCGAAAATGTACACAAATCACTGAAAAGGCCATTCATTGACGACTCAGCCACTGAATTTATACCCCGTAAAGTTCTAAAAACAGAAGCTTCTTCTCCAGTTAGCGCCGCAGTCACCCTTGAAGAACTGGAGGCCATGAACGTTATCAGGGAACTGTTGGCATTAGCAGAGGCAACCGGAAAGCCGGGGCTTGACCTCAGGGCAATCATCACCAGCATTCAGGGCCGGACATCAAACCAGACATCACGCTCTGTGTTACAGCAATTGGCAACAGTACTCCCCGGACTGCCAGACAATCACAACCGTACACAGCTGCTGGAGCTTACTGCCTTTCAGTTATTTGCCGAATTTTACCCATCAGACAACGCATTCAAGCGTTTAATCAAAACGCTGTACATCATTCGATCAAGAAGTGATTTCCTCCAGTTTGCTGATGACAAGTACGATAGTTACGGAAACAGTGCAACCAATAAATTAAAACTGCAAATGGGTGAGCTTTTCAGAGACGAGTGGCGCCATCCTGACGGTTTACTGGGGAGCAGGATCCGGCAGTCGGTGAAAGCCGCTTTCAAACAAAGTGACAGCAGCTGCAGCTATCAGCAAATAATGGATTCTGTGTTGACATCCATGCGGCCATCGAACCAGCCCTCTGATAACTACCCACACCTGATCAACAAGTTGAGCAAGACAGTAGAAAAAAGAATGAACCAACGACGGGAGTTATCCAGCCTGGATCAGCAACAGAAGATATTAACGGCTCATCACCGATCTGCCTACCAGGGACTTCTTGCCAGTGAAATCAAATGCTTGATTAAAACAGCTTCCGAACTTTGTCAGCAATTCCTTCCTGAAGACAGCAGCAGTACAAAACCGATGTCGTATGATGTGTCCCGTACCGATTCTGACATGGCAATGTCTGACCAGATCGATCGCACACAGTTTCATACCCTGCCATCCAGATATTACCTGTGCGATCAGCTTAAGACACTGATCCCATTGATTGGCAACTGGCTCAATCAAATCAGTGATGACGGTCTGATTGCCGAGAAAGATGCTGCTGAAGCCGGAATAGATCGACTGGTTCAGTTTGCCAACAGCACGATCAGGTTGAATCGTCCTGTGCAAAATGAGGACGAAACCTTAAAACAGATTATTGCGTTGTGTGATCGATTCCACTGTTTGCAACAGGAGCACAGCCAGTGGCAATCAACCAGTGAGATTGCTTCCACCCATAACCAGTGGGTTGAAACCGGGAATACGCTGAAACATCTCCAGTACATAGGTCGGTTCCCCTCCCCACAGGAATTGCAGGAACAGATAAACAAGGTAATTTTCGGGCCTGAAGCCCCTGTGCTCTCACCGGCAGACCAGGAGCTATTGAGTACTGTTTCTGCATTGAGAAACCGATACGAACCTGAGTTAGTCAGCAAGGCTCTGGGTCATCCAGATATCCGTGAGTTCAGTCACCGGCCAGAGTATTTATCCCACCGTATTGCCGAGATGAACCAGGTATGGAGTGACAGTGTTCGAACTCAGCGACGTCAATACCAGTCATTAGAGTCGACACTCTACCATCTGCAAAGAGACCCCAGATGCAGGGCTCCTGAGCTTGAGAAGCGCAAGGCTATGCATCGAACCCATGAGCGGCATAATAGTAGAATGGATGATCTGAAGAATATTCAGCAAAAGTGTCAGTCACACACGCTGCAAGATCGTTCTTACCCCCATGACCAACCTCTGCTATCAACATTGGAGTCAATGGCATGGGGTCATACGGCAAAATATTCCGGTATTGATACAAAGCCGCTCAACGAACAACAAAAACAGCAGCTGATGGGATTAATAGAATCGGCCCCTTTAGAGAATACATTGTCTGACGGCACCAGCCTGTTTGACTGGATCGGTATGGAAGAAAACAGGCAGCAGCTGAAAGCTGCAGCGAATCATCCCGCCCCCATGCTTATTGACAGCCCCATGAGGACAGATCACCAAGTATTTACGCTTATAAAATATCTTAAGAAAAAAAATAACTATAAAATTAAAGAGCTACAACATCAGATTGAGGGTGCAAACAAAACCCTGGCCGAAATGGAAAAGGGACATAACCACAGGGCCAGAGAGTTGCAGGAGTATAAGGAAGTACTGTTTGGTCTGTTAGGAAACCGCATACACTGCAAGATAATGATTGATGACGAGTCGTATTCCTATGCTGATGCACTGATTGCCTTTCATAACAAAGATAATTATTACTACTTAAAAAATGTGAGCAGTAAACAGAAGGAGGCAACTTTAGAACTGTACGAATGTACACAAGATCAACATGCCGACCATAAAAAGTATCAAAATGATGTGCAATGGCTGGAATTTGCCGGGGAATGTCGATCTCACAATACCAACCCGGACATTCTTCCGGAAGTCATCAATTTAATGGCGCTGGAGAGGCTGGAACGAATTGATGATATAGAAAACAAAATTGTCCGTTTGCAACAACAGATTCAGGCAGCGAAACAAACCATTGCTGAAAACTCTGCACTCATTGAGGCAGCGGCCGCACAACTGGAAGCCAGCCTGAAACCTGAGCTTGACGCTGAGTCCAAAAAAACAAGAGAGGCCGAGCTGGAACTGTTCACCAAAGCCTTTGAGCATGGTCAACAATTGTCAGAATCCCGCGCCATACAACGAGTGTTGTGTCAATATCTCCGTGACAACATGGCTGCTGACAGCGTTAGCGCCAGGATTGTTAAGGACTGCGCAGCCCAGAGAAAGCACGTTCCTTCCAACTTCCTTGATATCATTGAGTATCCCGGGCACGATACTGGTGGGGGCAACTTCCGGTGGCTGCCAACGGGCAAACTGCCCTTCCAGATTATTAATGTCCGGGGTGCATTCCCCTTATTGGAGTCACTGCATAACGAAGGCAGAATGTTTCCATGGGATTTGCTGACGCAGGATGATAAGGGCAAGCCATCGAGCGCCCTGGTTTTCGCTGCCGCAAAACGGCGCTACAGGACCTGCAAAACGCTGCTCACATGTCTTCAGGAATTCCGACACCTCGACCTTGATACCCTTAACCAGTTACTGACAGCCAACCCTTCGGGTGATAACAGAAACCTTCTGCACCTTTTAGGCCAACTGGCAAAACCGGCCACTCTGCAAGCCCTGTTGCAACTGCTCAATCATGTCAGTAAAAAACAGGAATTCGATGCAGATTATCCTTCTGACTGCCTGCAAAACCGGATCGCCCTGGATAAGGAACACTTGTTAAAAACACTCCTTGCCCAGACCGATTATGAAGGCCTCTACCCCACAGACCTGCTGTTGTTCAATACTGCTAAAAAAATCCGGGAATGGCCAGAAGACAATGTCCAGGCGCTGACCAGCTATTGCAACGATTTTCTGATCAATGAGGCCAAATGCATGTGGATTGCAGCGTCCGGGTCTATGGGTGTTGAGCAATCCTGCCGGTCAGTGGAGTGCTTTATGAAAGGTATTGATGACCTTGATCAGCTATGTCCGGCAAAACAACAGGCCGCTGAAGACTTCCTGAAACAACTGATGCGCATATTCAGGGTACATGGTCCTGCCAGGTTGCATGAACAACTGATGGCTCAGATCACGGTGGGCCAGGCTATCGGTATATCTGACCAACATTCGTTCTTATCCGGGTCAGTTTCATGATGCAAAACCCAGCTATTCATCAGTGCCGCTGGTACAGTTTCATGATCTTCTGCACGCAAATAGTCAACCAGCAGATCGTAGAGGGGATTGCGGCATAATGTTTCGGGCTCACCTTTATTAACCAGATCAACCACTGTAACCCGCCGGGTATACTCGGCGAGGTGTTTGGCATTGGA